>NZ_JADYVV010000005.1:0-172795 GCF_020194035.1 Bradyrhizobium sp. BRP56 | reverse complement strand
CCCGCCGCCGTCAGAACGGGGAGCATGTTATGTTTTCGACGTAGCCCATCTGGGTGAGATTCTGAACGTCAGCCGGACCGAGCGGGTTGACGATAAAGCGCCTGGCTCTGATGTCCCGCAAGACCCAGCGAAGTCGGATGGCTTCGTCCAGGGGCAAGCTCTTCAATTCACCCATGCGGCCATGTCATCCGTTCTGTCACGCTGCGCGAGCGGGTTGCTCAGGCTGCCGACGCTTGTCCAGCAGCAGCTGCTCTTCGTTGATGCGTTGGCGAAAGCGCTCGCGCTCCCGTTCCGAGGTCGCGGTAGCCAGGAGATACTGGTATTGGTCGATGATCTTCTCGCTGCCGCGAATAAGTGTCATTTGAAGGTCGATCATGGATGGCCTTTTCCCGATGTTCTGGCCGTCGGGATAGACGTCAGACACGTACCGATGGGGGGTACGTCAGACGCCACGCGTTGCACGGCTTCGAGCTCCTCGCCGATGCGCCTTTCGATGAACTGACGCTCCAAGTCGGAAAGCTGCGTTTTCGGGAGTCGCCGATAACGCCAGATGTTGTTACGATGCGATCGAAGTTGCTCGAGCCGCTGATCGATCAATCTGGAGTGTCGCTTCTCCATCGGGCCGTATCTTGAGGACCAGCGGGCTTCAATCCTGTCCACGACTTGCTTGGGCAGCGTGATGTCGGTCATGGCAACCTCCTATGCGGCAACAGGACGCGCCGTCGAGCGCAGACGGGCTGACTTTCCTCCCGGCAGTGGGCGTAGATCGCCGTCCAGACTGCGAAGTGCAGCCAGGATCGCGTCGACGCGAAGGGACGCTGACAATCCCTTCGACGACACAAGGTAAGATTGGATGGAATGGCAGCGACGGAAGCTCGGCGCGCCAGAATGGCTCGCCCCTCAGCCATGATCAGTGGGGGATCCGAGAATACATCCCGGGGACGTTCGAACCGTCGCTCGTTTGGGATCAATGACTTCAAAGCGTCCAGATTCGTATACGCGGTCGCCGGCCGCATGGTTGCCTCCGTTCTGTAGACGATATCGATGTGAAGGCTGCGTGCCGGATTGCCGACACACGGCTAGGCCGGTTAGGCAACAGATTCGAGCTGTCGGGGCGCCTTCGTCGACGCTGCATTGATCGCGATCCGCCGCGGCTTCATGGCCTCGGGAATCTCGCGCGCAAGCTCGATCTTGAGAAGCCCGTTGTCGAATGCAGCACCCTTTACCTGAACGTAGTCGGCCAGGCTGAACTGCCGCTTGAACCTCCGGGTCGAGATCCCCTGGTATAGGTATTCGCGCTCGGCCTTTTCGAGCTTGTCGCCTTCGATCGTGAGGACGTTCTGCTCGGCCGTCACCGAAATCGCGTCAGGTGCGAAGCCTGCGACCGCAAGCGCAATCTGATAGCGGTCCTCGGCCAGCTGCTCAATATTGTAGGGAGGATAGTTGTCGTCGCCACCGGCCCGGTTGGCCATTTCGGCAAGATCGAAAAGACGATCGAAGCCGATAGTGGAGCGGAAAAGAGGGGAGAGGTCGCATGTGCGCATAGCCAAATCCTCCAGAGAGCAAGATGGATATGAACGGCACCGGGACACAACCGGCGCCCGTCTCGTCTGGGGCCCTAATGGGCGCCCCGACACCGCCCCAAAGCGGGCTGGCGCGGCAAAAATTATGCGGCGGAGTGACGGCGTCAAGAGCCGCTCAGAAAAAATTTGCGATCTGCCGGCGGTCCGACCCGCCAATGGTGAGCGAGCGGAAGCATCGCGGAGTCGAGGCGCGCCTGCTCTCCGATGAACCGAAGACCTTGGACGAACCTGCGCAGGAGCGCGGCGTTTCGCGCGAGCGGATCCGTCAGATCGAAGCGCGTGCCGTCGAGCTGATCAGAGCGCGGTCCAAGCCCGTTCCGCCGAAACCCAAGCTCCGTCCAGCCTTAGAGCCGCGGCGGCACGCTCTCGAACAATGGAGCCACCTGTGCATTCTCATTTCAACCTCCTGAGCCTGCCGTAGGCTCTGAAGCCGCTTTCATTTGGTGCACCGTCAGCGTTGTAGGGGTGTCCTCGTTCCGGTGATCGCTTGCGATGCAATCGCTCAGCGCATGACTTCCGCAAGTATCGCAAATAGATGGGGTGGCGCATCCGGCGTTCGCAAGAGATCGGCGGGACTTGAAACGTTAGAGGCTAGCTGCAAGCAAGGGTTGCGCGCCGGCTGCGCAACCGATCTCGCATGGCGCGTGCCTTCGTGATAAGCCCGTTTGCACGGCAGCCGACTCCAGAGCAAATGGAAATACCGCAATGGGGCCGGCACGCCATCAGACGGCCTCCCACGACGAGTGATTTACCGTGGACGGCGCCGTTCTCTCGTTGTCTTGATCCGGATCAAGAAATCCAGGTCCCCGCGGCCACAGTGCAAACTTCTCCGGCCCCCGCGATGTCCCCGTATTGAGCGGTCTCCCGACCCGGCGCAGATGGCGGGCGTGCCTCGCGAGCCAACTGCCCGAACTCGGTTCCGGTGCGCGGGCCGGAATAACCCGACTAAAACCAAGCCAAAAAATTTTTGCGAACGCTCTTGAAACTGATCGCCGTTTTTCTAATTGGATTTTTGCCGCTTTACGGGCGGTGCCGGGCGCCAGGTTGGGCTCGGCAAAGCAACCAGGGCGCCGGACAGGTGTCTTGCACCGATCGTCTTGCGCTCCTTCGTATCCATCTTGCTCTCTGGAGGACTTGGCTATGAGGACATACGATTTCACTCCCCTGTGGCGTTCGAGTATTGGATTCGACCGCCTCATCGATCTGCTCGACGAAACCCAGCATCGGTCCGAAGACAACTACCCGCCCTACAATATCGAGCGGCTCGGAGAGGACCGCTACCAGATCTCGGTCGCACTGGCCGGCTTCAACCAGGACGAGATTTCGGTGACGGCTGAGCAGAACGTGCTGACCGTGGAAGGCCGCAAGGGCGACAAGGACCAGCACGAATACCTCTATCAGGGTATCTCGGCGCGTCCGTTCAAGCGACAGTTCAACCTCGCCGACTACGTGCAGGTCAAGTCGGCAATGGTCGAGAACGGTCTGCTGCGGATCGAGCTCGTGCGCGAAATCCCCGAGGCCATGAAGCCTCGGCGTATTGCCATCGGAAGTGGCGCTCCTGGCGGACAAATCACGCAGAAGGCGGCCTGAGCCCGCTTCCTATTGGGCCAAAACACGCACGGACGGTAACCGTCCGTGCGCTGACCAGCTGCATGTCAAGTTAAGGAGGATATCATGGGTATTCGGGATCTCGTTCCCTGGGGCAAAGGGCAAGAACTCTCAACCGGACGAGAGGCATTCGATCCGTTTCTCACGCTTCACCGTGAGATGAACCGTCTGTTCGATGACGCCTTTCGCGGCTTCGGCTCATTCGGTCGCATCAACGCTCCGTTGATGGAGGGCCAGTTTAGTTGGCCACGCCTTGAACTGAATGAAACCGATAAGGAGGTTACGGTTTCCGCCGAGCTTCCAGGCCTCAGCGAAAAGGATGTCCAGGTTGAAATCGCCAATGGCATCCTGTCAATCCGGGGTGAAAGGAAAGCCGAACGCAGCGACGATTCCAAGTTCGTCAGCGAGCGATACTACGGCTCTTTCGAGCGCCAGATTCCGCTTGATGGCGTCGAGGAAGATAAGGCAAAGGCCGACTTCAAGAACGGCGTCCTCACCGTGACGCTGCCGAGGTCCGAGCAGTCAAGGTCGAACGTCAAGCGTATCGCGATCAACAGCAACTAACGTCAGAGGTCGGCGGCGTATGACCGTCGCCGACCTCTATATTCAAGCCTTTAGCAACGCGTCTCTGGACGAAAGGAGAAACAGGAGACACGCCATGAGCCAAGCCAATCGTAATGCCAACCTCAATGAGCCGATTTTCCATCCAGTATCTCACTATAATTCACCTGGCGATGTATTGAATGACGCGCGGCTCTCGACAGACGAGAAGCGGGTCATCCTATCGTCCTGGGCATCGGATATGTACGTCATCGAATCCCAGCCGGCTCTTCGGGAGGTGCCCGGCATTCCGCATCGGTTGCGCCTTGCCGATATCCTGGCGGCGCTGAAGCGGCTGGACGACGAGGAGGATCCGCCGCCGCGCGGTGGAATGGCGATGCAGCTGCCTCGAGTGAGCAAGCCGGTGCGCGCCGTTTGCGATTCCGAACGACATGCTGCGACGAAGCGGCATCGGCCGTTGAGAGTATCCCACGCGGATGCTCGGTGGACTCGCGAAGCAAATGTACGGCGGTACCGACGGCTGTTGGACACTCAACTGACTGACGCAGAACGCAACTTCATCAGGCGGCGTCTTGTCGAGGAATTAAAGGGCTTGATCGCCTCCAGGAGCGAGCGTCGTCACACAAACTGAGCCTCGGGGATCGGGCGTGTACGATTAAAACTGTCGATGGAGGCAGGAAAAGATGGCAGCAGATCCGTTAGCTCAAGCGAAGATGGGTGTGGAGGCCCTTGCACTGTGTATCGCAGGTGTCTTGTGCGAACGTGACCCATCGCTTTTGCCCGTATTCCAAGAAAGTGCGAGGACGCTTCATCGCATTCTCGATGATCGTGGAGATCATGAGGCCGCAGCAATGATCGGCGCATTTGGTCGAGCATTAATCAAACGTCCTCCAATCCCAAATTGACAATGGTGACCATAGCAATGTCCCATCGCTTGAATTCGCCGAATGAGACGTTATGGAAGAAGTCGGCCGATGGCCGATAGCGCCAGCTGGGTATGACGTTAGTGCCACGTGCCTTCGATCCCGGACTAGTTCGTTTAGCAACGAGCCATAGCCCGTATCTCGGGCGTCGTGTCAGCAAATGACTTCGCGGGATCTCCTCGCCAATTCTCGAGCCGGATGCTCGGCCAGTGTGAAGCCCATGGCGACGACGTAACTCAGTTTTGCGCGCTCGGAGGGCGGTCCCATTTGCTGCGATTTCAATGATTTGCCTCGCTTTGTGGACCATAGGGTACATTTCGAGGCCAAAAGTACCTTTCAGAAATGCTACCCACTCAATCATTGGGACAGCGTATCGTCGTTGATTTGCCAGCACAATTCTCCAAGTCTGACGGACAAATGCCGACGGTATACCCGCCGCAATTTTGTGGTCTTGAATTCACAAAAAAATTTGAGCCATTCGCGCTCTTGGCGAATTCGCCATCTATCGGAGTCAACCGACTGATCAACTCTGCCAGCGTGGTCAAGACTGCCATTACGGCCTTGGTTGGGCGTATGTTCAAATACCGTCAGAGATCGGGAGCGCGCCGCTCCGGCCGTTCGATGCCCGCAGCTGCCGTCGCGGCCATGCCGCGACCGGAATGCGACCAGTTGGGGTGGGCTACCTTCAAGTTTTCGGCTGAGGACCGCGAACCCTGACTAAAGATCTTGGCTCTCGATTGGAGGGCCCCTTTTTCGGCGGAACGGGTGTCTGGCCAACCCCGTTGAAGTAACTCGGCCTTTCTTTCGCCTCGAACAAATTGCTACGGTGTTCGCAACGGTCCCCTCCGCGCCATCTGAACCGTAGCTTTCCACTGCAATTGCGATGCGACTACACCGCGAGCACCCCGGCGCGTTACATGGTGCCAGCCGTCTACTTCAACCGCTAATTTGTTTAATCTGGCGAGCTCATTGGTTACGGCAACGACCATGTTGAGCTGCTTCGTCAAGCGGCGCGACATGTAGACCGGGTCCTCGAGGTGAACATCCCGGTGACTAGCCGATCGAGTTGCCGGCCAAGTTCCAACTAGCGATCAATCTCAAGACCGCCGAAGCGATCGGGCTCGAGGGGCCGCCAACGTTCATGGCTAGCGCCGACGAAGTCGTACAATGAGCGATTAACGGAGCGGATTTGGTTCCGCTTGTGGGCCCTTAGCTGTCTTCAGCCGCGCCGAGAGCGGACGAAAGTCGTGCTGCGCCTGTAAACTACACGAATGATTCAGATCCTCGGCTGAGGCGTCATCCCCTGATGATCCCGGTATCCTCCGCTCCCATCGGCTTGAAATCGGGGCACATGTCTGCGCGCGGGATCGCAGCGGCACCGGCTCGAGCCACGGCGAGATCCTGCATGCCCGACCCGGAGCCCGCCACTGCGCCAAGAATGAATCCATCGACGCGGATGGGCAAACCACCGATCAGATTGGTCCAACGACTTTCGTGCGCCAAGGTGACCTGAATCTCCACATCTGCGTGAGCGCCGCCGGTCGGCACGCCGGACAGCGCCGACGTTCGCGCTTTGTTGATGGATGACGTAACGCTCAGTCCTTTCGAGCCGTCCATGCGTCCGAACGCCAAGAGATTGCCGCCGGTATCGACCACCGCGATACACATCGGTTGCCCGATACGGTTAGCCTCCGTGATGGCCGCGTGGAGCACCTTGAGCGCACCATCGAGCGTGAGCGTCCTTGTGTCCCTGACGTCAGTCATCGGGGCTCCTGGAACAGTCCTACCGAGAATTCCCGGGCCAGGGTGCGTGCCGCAGCAATAAGCGGTGCATCACCGCCACGCCAGCCGATAAGAGACAGCCCGACCGGAATAGAGCCTGACGTTGCGACGGGCAGGTTGACCTGGGGCAAGCCGGTCAAGCCGGCGATACCTGTCAGATCCACGATCCCCTGCACTGCTGCACGGATCTCCGACAGGCGTGCATCGCGACTGATCGGCAGAATGGGGGAGGTCGGCAGGCACAGCATGCGCCGGCCATCGAGCAGATCGTCGAGCCGCTTCGACGCGCTCGCGCGAAAAGCCTTGGCGGCCGCGAGATCGGCCGGTGGCGTGCGGCCGTCGTCGGCAAAAGCGCCAGCGACCTCCGAGGAGAACCGCGGATTCACCCGGTCGACCCAATCGCGAAAAGTCGCCTGAAATTCCCATCTCTGCAGGATACGCTGATGCCGCGCCCAATCGCGAAGCTCTCCTCGGGTCAAGGGTGACAAAGTGGTCGCAGTCGCAAGACGTAACCGATCAACGATCGACTGCAGGGCGCCCTGCACTTGCGCGTCGGCGATGGCAAAGCAGTCGGACGCAATCACAATTTCCGTTGGCAAGGCGTCGGGCGCTTGCTCTGCGAGCAGCACCGCGCCGACCCGCGCGAATGTCATCGCGTCGCGGGTGAAATAGCCGACGGTGTCGAATGACGGCGCCTGGATCATCATGCCAGTAACGGAGATCCGACCGTGCGTCGGCCGCAGCCCGTAGAGCCCGCAGAAACTGGACGGCACGCGCACCGAGCCGCCGGAATCAGTCCCTAACGCAATATCCACTAGACCGCCGGCAACAGCTGAGGCGGAGCCGCTCGACGAGCCGCCTGGGACGCGGTCCGGCGCACGCGGGTTAAGTGGCGTGCCATAGAATCTGTTGATGCCGAGCAATCCGAGCGAGATTTCATCGGTGATGGTCTTGCCAGTCAACGCGGCGCCCGCGCCCAGCAGACAGTCGACCGCGCAGGCGTCAGCCTTAGCCACCTCATGCGTGGCGGCCCAGTCCGGATTGCCGCAGCCGGTCACGGTGCCCGCGACGTCGAACAGATCCTTGACTGCAAAGGTCAGACCCGACAACGGGCCTGATCGGTGCGGAGCGCGCTGGAGGATGGGACCTGGAACAAAGGCGCCGAGCGTGTCTTGCACGGTGTTTCTCCGAATGAAAGGCAAGCGCGCCCCATCGAGCGCGCTTGCCGTCGCCTCATTCCTTGTAGAGCTTGCGGAAGTCGGGATGCGTGTGGAACCAGTATTCAAAGCCCTTGACGTTCTTCTGCACCGCATAGTCCGCAAAGCGGGTGTAGAGCGGAATGCGCGGCAGATCGGTCATGACGATGTCCACCATCTTGGTCAGGCTGGTCTTGTAGATCTCGGGATCCCGGGTGAAGCGCGCTTCGTCGATCACCTTGTCGAGGCTCGGATTGACGTAGTTGGCGGTGTTGAACACCGAGTTGTTGCCGCCATGGAAAGTCCAGAAGAAAAAGTAGTCGGGGTAGTCGAGCCAGCCGTAGAATTCTGCGATGACCATCGGCATCGTCTTGCTCGCCATCTGGGCGAACCAGTTCGAGCCAGGCACCTTCTCGATCGTGAGTTCGACGCCAATCGTCTTCAGCGCCTCCTGGATCAGGATGGCAGTCGGCTCACGCACGGTCGATTCCGACAGATCGATCGACAGCGTGGTCTTGAAGCCGTTAGGGAAGCCGGCCTCGGTCAGCAACTGCTTGGCCTTGGCCAGATCCTGGCCATGCTTGATCGGAACCGGCCACGTTGCATCCGGATAGGATTTATCCGGGTCGCCGCCGAACATCGGCTTGGCGCGGTTATAGAGCGCGGAGCTCACGATCTCCTTGTAGGGGATGGCGTAGGAGATCGCCTCGCGCACCTTGGGATTGTCAAACGGCGCGATCTTGACGTTCATGTCGACGAACACGAGGTCGTTCTGCACGGGCACGCCGATGATCGCGACCTTCCCCTGCTCTGCCAGCTCCGCATAGTCCTTCGGGGGCAAGCCGACCGACATGTCGACGTCGCCCTTTTCCAGCAACGCACGGCGCGTACCGGCCGAAGCGATCTGCCGATAGATCACGCGCTTGAGCTGGGGTAACGGGCCGGACTTCCAGGCGTCGAACCGGGTGAAGACGGTCTGCTGACCGGGTGACCAAGACTCGACCTTGTAAGCACCACCGCCGCAATCATTGCGTGATACCCACTCGAATGCCCAAGGGTCCTGTGGCGTTGCATGCTTCTTGGCGAGCTCTGAATTGATGATGACGGGCACGGGAACGACGAGGTCGGGCATCGTCAGTTTGTTGAACTGGTCGAAGGTCGCTTTGAAGGTGTGATCGTCGATCACCGTGAACTGTTCAGGCTTGACCAGCGATCCCGCCGCCATTTGCACCGCCGGAAAGCCGCCGGCGGCGATAGCGCGGTCGAACGACCATTTGACGTCCTTGGCCGTGACTGGGCTGCCGTCGTGGAACGTGGCATCCTTGCGCAGATGGAAGATGTAGGTCTTGCCGTCCTCGGCGGCTTCCCAGCTTTCGGCCAGCTCGGGGGTCATGACCTTGGCATCGTAGGACACAGTGCCATCCGCCAGCTTCTTCTCGCCATGGCTGACGAGCCGGTCGTAGGCCTGCCATACCACCATGCGGCTGTGATCGTTGGCCGTCGGCACCATCGTGTCGAGGCCGTTCGGGCCCATCTCGGACACGATGACCATTGTGTCCTTGGCGATTTCAGCCGCGAGCGCGGGAGCGCCGGGCAATGCAGCGGACGCTGTGAGCAGCGCCGCTGTGAGAAGTCTACGATCGAGCTTCATGTCGTGCATCCTCCTGGATATGTGAGTGGGAACGTGACGGCAGCATCAGAGACCGAGGTCACCCAGCAGCTTCGGCCATTGGTGAGCCCATGGACGCGCTTGTTCGAACGCTCCAGACGCTGCGAGCACGGTGCGGTCCGCCAGATGGCGGCCGATGATCTGCATGCCAACCGGCAAGCCGGTTTTGGTGAAGCCAGCGGGAATGGTCGCTGCCGGCTGACCGGTCAGGTTGCAGATGAACGTGAAGCAGAGCCAGTCGCCGGTCGTGACCATCTTCTCTTCGATGATCTCGGGGCCCTGCATGTAGAGCGGGAACGCCGGCACTGCGAGCGTCGGCGTGATCAGGAGGTCGTAGTTGGCCATGAACCGCCACATGCGGTTGCAGACCATCTGCCGCATCATCTTGGCGTCGGTGAATTCTTCCGCCGTCCACTGCCGCTCCAGCAGGGCGACGAGGTGCGGCGACATTTCTTTTTCGCGCCCTTTCATCATGCGGCGCATGCCGGTGAGATCAGTGTCGCCGGCAACGATGGTCCAGAATTGCGGGAACGGATCGTCCCATCCGGGACTGGCGCGCTCGACTGTGCAGCCGAGGTCGGTCTCGAACACGCGCACCGCCTCGGAGACGACGCGGCGCACCTCCGGGTCGACCGGCGCATAGCCCCAGTCTTCGCTATAGGCGATGCGAAGGCCCTTGATGCTTTCCTTGGTGGCGGCGACATAGTCGAAGTCGGCGGCCGGAATCGAATAGCGATCGCGCGGGTCGGGTCCGGTGATCACCTTGAGCATCAGCGCCGAGTCGGCCACGGTCCGGCTCATCGGGCCGACGTGTTCGAGCGATTCCCAGCTCGACACACCGGGATAGCGCTCATCGCGGCAACCCGGGTAGAGCGGCACCCGGCCCATCGAGGCCTTGATCCCGTACAGCCCGCAAAGCGCCGACGGAATCCGGATCGATCCGCCGCCATCCGAACCGATCGCAAACGGCGCGACGCCCGCCGCAACCGAAGCACCCGAGCCGGCGCTCGATCCGCCGGATGTCATGTCGAGATTCCAGGGATTGCGCGTCGCCGGGAAAACCGGGTTGTGACCGACGCCGCTGTAACCGAACTCAGGCACGTTGGTCTTGCCGATGATCACGGCGCCAGCGTCCTTCAGCCGCTCGACCACGATGTCGTCCTCATCAGGCACGAAGTCCCGATAGAGGGGCGAGCCCATCACGGTCAGGATGTCCTTGGTGGCGACGAGATCCTTGATTCCGATCGGCACGCCCGCCAGCAGGCCCGGATCCTTGCCGGCTGCGATCTTGGCATCGACTGCAGCTGCGGCGGCGCGCGCTACATCGGGCGTCGGCGTGCAGAAGGCATGGATGTGCGGTTCGACCTTCTCCATCCGGCGCAGAACGGCTTCAGTGACCTCAGCAGCGGAAAGCGTCTTGTCCCTGACTTTCGCCGCGACGGTCATGGCGTCCATACGGCAGATCTCGTTGTCAGCACTCATCGGTTTCTCCAGGCGGTGAAGGAGCAAAATGGCAGGCGGCGAAATGGTCCGGGCCAACCGCGCGAAGTGTCGGCATGGCCCTGCTGCAAATATCGGCCCCCTTCGGACAGCGGCCGTAGAAGCGACAGACGTTGGGATCCGGGTCGATTGGGCTGCTTGGACTTCCGTCGAGCCTGACCCGCGCTTCGCCGCGCCTCGCCGGATCCGGGATCGCGGCAACCAGTGCCTGCGTGTAGGGGTGACGCGGCGCAGTGAAGAGCGTCTCGGCCGGCGCGATTTCGACGATCTTGCCGAGATACATCACGACCACGCGCGAGCAGAGAAGCCGCACCACGTTGAGATCGTGCGACACGAACAAATAGCTCATCGACAGCCGCGCGCGCAGGTCGGCGAGCAACCGCAGGATCACGGCCTGGACCGACACGTCGAGCGCAGAGGTCGGCTCATCGAGGATTAACAGCGAGGGTTCGACTGCGACGGCACGCGCGATGCCGACGCGCGCGCGCTGGCCGCCCGACAACTGATGCGGGTAACGCTGCAGCAGCTCTTCCGGCAATCCGACCAGCGCGGCCGTGGCGCGCACGCGCTCGTCCAGCTCAGCGCCGTTGGTCATGCCGAGTAGCCGCTTCAACGGATCAGCGATCGCCTGAAAAGCGCGGAATGAGGGATTGAGGCTTTCTGTCGCGTCCTGGAACACGACTTGAATGCGCCGCCGCCTCGGCGAGGCCGCAAACTGCGCTTGCGTCACGGCGGTGAGATCCTCACCACCGATCAGGACCCGGCCGACCGTCGGATCGATCAGCCGGCCAAGCAGGCGAACCATGGTGGATTTGCCGCAGCCGGACTCGCCGACCAGGCCGACGCTTTCGCCGGCACCGATTGTTAGATCCACATCGTCGACCGCACGCAGCCGCGCGCCGCGCCCTCCCCGCTTGATCGGGTAAAACTTGGACAGTGATTTGACTTCGAGCAGCGGCGTCATGACAGCGGAAACCGGCAGCGCACGAGGTGCGCGGGAGACAATTCGGTCCATGACAGCTCCGCCTCGTCACAGATCGGCTGCCGCCGCTCACAGCGACCGCTGAAGCGGCACGGCGGCAACGCGCCGCGCAGATCGGGCAGATGACCGGGAATGGCGTTAAGGTCGTCGAGACGCGACTCCGGAACGGGCGTGGCGGCCAGCAACTGGCGTGTATAGGGATGTGCCGGATGCTGCAGGAGCGCCTCAGTCGTCCCGATCTCGACGATGTGCCCGGCATGCATGACCGCGATCCGGTCGCAATATTCGCCGGCAAGGCCGAGATCGTGCGTAATCAGCAGCGTCGACATCCGCGTCGACCGGCTCATCTCCCTGATGAGATCCATGATCACGGCTTGCGTCGTCACATCGAGCCCCGTCGTGGGCTCATCAGCGATCAGCACGGATGGCGTGCAGGCCAGCGCCATCGCGATCATCACGCGCTGGCACATCCCGCCCGAGAGCTCGAACGGATAGGCCTCTGCCCGACGTTCCGGATCGGGAATGCGGACACGCGCCAGGGCCGCTATGGCCGCCTTCCTGAGATCGCGGCTCGGCAAGCCGGCATGTTCTTGCAGCACATCCTCAATCTGCTTGCCGATCTTGCGGATCGGATTGAGCGCCGTACGGGGGCTCTGAAAAATCATCGCCATCTCGCGCCCGCGAATCTCGCGCATGGCCTCTGGCCGCGCAGCCAGAAGATCGATTCCGCCCATCGTGATGCTGCCCTTGGTGATTCGCGCGGCTTCATCGTTGAGGCCCATGACGGTGTAGGCGGTAACCGACTTTCCGGATCCGCTCTCACCGACCACGCCGACGATCTCGCCGCGCGTCACGGACAGGCTCACGCTGTCGAGTGCCCGCACCACTCCGTGACGGGTGCGGAATTCCAGGCAGAGGTCGTCGATCTCGAGCTGTGCCATCAGACGCGCTTCCTCGGATCGAGCAGGTCACGCAGTCCGTCGCCAAGCATATTGAACGAGAACACCGCAAGCACGAGCGCGGCGCCGGGAAACATGAAGGCCCACCACTCGCCGGAGATGATGTAGCTGGCGCCTTCCGACACCATGATGCCCCACTCCGGCGTCGGCGGCCGCACCCCGAGCCCGATGAAGGACAGGCCGGCGGCGTTGAGGATCGCCCAGCCCATGTTGAGCGAGGCCTGCACCATCATCGGCGGCAGAATGTTCGGCACGATGTGGTTGACGAGGACGCGCAGCGGTCCGTTGCCGCCCATGCGCGCCGCCTCGACATAGCCGAGCTCGCGCCGCACGTTGACCTCGGCGCGCGCGAAGCGGCAGTAGAACGGCAGGTTGATGATCATCGTGGCGATGATGATGTTGGCGACGCTGTTGCCGAGCGCCACCACGATGCCCATCGCCAGCACGAACAGCGGGAACGCCATAATGGTGTCCATGGCGCGGCCAATGATGCGGTCGGTCCAGCCGCCGAAATAGCCGGCCATAGAGCCCAGCGCGAGGCCCACTACGAACGACAGCGCTACCGCCGAAACCGCCATGCCGAGGTCGAGGCGTGTCGCCACGATGACGCGGCTGAGGATGTCTCGGCCGAGCGCATCGGTGCCGAACGGATGCAGCGCGCTGGGTCGCGCCAGCTTGGTGGTGGCGGAGGTCAGCAGCGGATCATAGGGCGCGATATAGGGGCCAAAGATCGCGAACAGCGCGAGCAGCGCCAGAATGATCACGGCGACCACTGTCAGGCGATTTTCGCCGAAGGCATAACCGGTGTTGCGGGCGAGCGTAACGAGACTCATCGCTCAGCCCTCGTACCGGACGCGGGGGTCGACCAGCGTCGCGAAGATGTCGACAGCGAGATTGAGCAGAACGTAGAGCACCGCCATCATCAGGACGAAGCCCTGCACCGCGGCGTAATCGGAGGCGATCACGGCCGACACCGCATAGGCACCGACGCCCTGCCAGCCGAACACCTGTTCGATCAGGACGTTCGAGCCCAGCAGGAACGAGAACACCATGCCAAGCACGCTGCTCACGGGCAGCAGCACGTTGCGGAATGCGTAGGTCATCAGGATCTTACGGACCGGCAGTCCGCTGGCGCGCGCGGTGCGGATGAAGTCGCTGCCCAGCGCCTCCAGCATCGCAGCGCGCGTGATGCGCGCGATCGGCGCCAGCGCGAACAGGCCTAGTGATATCGCGGGCAGAATCAGCTGGGACAAGGCCGCGCGCAGCACCGGCCAGTCACCCGCAATGAGGGCGTCGATGGTGTAGGCGCCGGTGACGCGTGGCGGCGGCGAGAAGGCGATTTCGTTGAGGCGGCCGAGCGGCTGCGGCGCCCAGCCGAGCAAGAAATAGAAGATGTAGACGAACAGCAGGCCAACGAAGAAGGTCGGGAACGCAGCACTCACGGTGACCAGCCCGCGGCAGGCGTGATCGACCCCGCCGTTGATCCGGGTCGCGGCCCACACGCCCATTGGGATGGCGATGCCGATCGCAAACAGCAGCGCAAAGGATGACAACTCGAGCGACGCTGGCAATCGTTCGACCAGATCGGTCAGCACCGGTTGGCCGGTAGTGAGCGAACGGCCGAGATTGCCGTGCGCGAGGTCAATCACATAGTGCAGGAACTGCACTGGCAACGGACGGTCGAGTCCAAGCGTGGCGCGGATGTTTTCGATCGATGCGGCGTTCGCGGCGGGCCCAGCGAAGAACGCCGCGGGGTCGCCGGGCAGCGCGTGCGAGATGAAGAACGTGAGAACGACAACTCCGATCAGGCTCGGGATGGTGCCCAGCAAACGTTTCCAAACGAAAGCCATCAGCGGTTCGCCTGCCGTTACTCACCGAAGCGACGGCATCGCTGCCGGAGCGCATCAACGTGATCGGGCCCCATCGATGTCAGATGCAGCCGGGGGCAATCGACATGCATCACAGTCATGCAAAAGGTTAAGCAAGCGTTATGCCAGCTCGGTCATTCCGGTGATCGAGCTGGCAAGTTCTCGAATTGGAGATTTTTTGGGATGCAACGCCGTCGCGCTCGCGCTAAAAAAGAAGCGACGTTGAGCCATCGCTGCTTCAGTTTTCGCCACATGCATCCAATTCATGCACTGGCGCGATCACCTCAGTGGACCTGCGGCGTGTTGACCCAGACGATCCGCGCTTCGTCCTGCCCGACATTGCGATAATTGTTGGTCAGATAAGCCTTGAAGAAGAAGGAGTCGCCGGCCGTCATCAGATATGTGGTGTCGTCGACGGTGAGTTCGATGGTTCCGGACACGAGGTAGCCGACGGCTTCGCCCTGATGGGTGATGAGGTCGACCTTCCCGCCGCCCGGGGCGACCACATGAATGTTGCCCTCGAGCAAATTGCCCGCGGCGATCGGCACCAATCGCTCATAGGTCACACCGGTGCCGCCGCGCAGTGCGTCTACCGGCACCTTGAGCCGGTCCTCGGGCTTCTGCACCAGCTTGTAGTCATCGATCTTTAGGCCAAAAAACGAGGCCATGTCTCGGTCGAGCGCGTGGACCATCTTGTCGAGCATGGGCAGCGACGGCATGACCTTGCCGGCCTCGATCTTGGAAATCATGCTCTCGTCACATCCGACGACCTGCGCCAGGTCTCTCATGCGCAGCCCCTTGGACAACCGGGCACACCGGAGGCGCGGTCCAATCTTCAAGGCGTTGTTTTCGGACGTCACGTTACGTTCCCAGCGATGCAAGCGGGCCAATACTATGCATATAAATCACATGATTTACCAGCACGTCGCGGCAAATCCAGAGCAATTTTGGAGAAGCCGCCCCCTCGCCCGCATAAAGGCCGCCTTGGCCGAAAACGAGAGTTTGTTAGGATTTATGCTCCGCGGGACTTCGGGTCTCGCCAGCATCGATGCATGGCCTCGGGTGTACCGGCGTAATGTCGAACTCCCGCGCGGCAAGGCCTGACAGCACGTGCGTGGGAACGTCCATCTCATGGACGATTGGTTGAGGCTCACTGCGAATAGTTTTCGGTGCAGAACCGGTCGAGCGGCGGTGCCGCCGTTTTCTATGTTAGACGACCGCGCTAGGAAAGCCCGCTACTAGCCCGTTCCCTGCACTGCCAACCTGCAGCAAAGCCACAAGTCATAACGCTAAGAAGAGTTGGAAATGAAGGGACGCTTACCCTTGCTGCACTTCGAACGGTTGAATGCAGAGTAGAAGCAGTGGGGCGGAGAGAGTGGGACGCTCTTCCCCTGCGCCGCGATTGCGCCGAAACCCGCCGAAAACAAGGATTCTCGAAAAGCTCGGCCGGATATTGTGACCACCGCCGTGTACCACCTATCGTCTACTACGCGATTGCTTGCTCACGGCTAGCTCCCTGAACCAGGAGCGATCCCCGGAAGAATACGACAACGAGCGACACGGGTACACCGCGATGTCGCTCGTTGACTGGTTCGGTCGAGATATGAGCAATCAAACTGATGCGGCCTGACGCCCTAAGTGCCGACAGGCTCCGCCTTGCCGGCTTCCTCACCGTGAATACGCCCGGATATGCTCATGTTTTCGGGGGCGTGCTCGGTCAGAAGCACGTTGATGATCTTGGGGTCTGAACCGATGGACTGGTTGGTCACCTTGACGATATCCCGGATCAGCTGTGTTTTCCTGGCTTTCGTCAGGCCGCTCGGAATGTGGCACTGGATGAATGGCACTTCTCTATCCTCCGTCGTTTACTTGAGCTTCGCGATCAGCTCTTTGTCGTTGGCTGCGCCCTCGACGAATTCGGGCAGGTGTTGTCCGTGTTCGACGAAATTGATTCCGCGCCCCTCGCGAATCACAAAGAAGATATCGTCGGGGCGCTCCCCGGTGGCCTCGCTGACCACTCGAAGCAACGCGGCGGATAGCGCTCTCTTCTGCTCATCGCTTCGACCGAAGCGCATGTCGCACGAGATCATCGACATTATTTCTCTCCCTTGGTAATTGCTCGTTACTGGATGCCCGGATGGCTGGCTCTGAAGACAGCCTTTGGGCTTGCTCGCCCCAGCAATCCCATCAGGTACTCGATGGAATTTTGATCGATGTTCGCGACGGCTTCGATGATATTGTTGCGCAGCTCGGAATCGGCGAAGGGTTCGCTGAGCCAATGGAACTTCTCCACGGTCCGCCCCCAGGACAGCGGCTTCGCAAGACCTCCCTCATATCCGAGTTGCTCGCGTACCAGAGTTCGTCCGTCGACCGTCTCGACCGTAAGGCGCGCGTTGAGTTCGTGCGGATAGCGCGACGTGAATACGTCGTCGGGCCTCACTTCTACGCGCCGCAACAACTCATGCGCGTCGGCGGCTCGGACCCGCTCGGCCTCGAGCTGATCAGGTCCGACCTTGTCGTCGAGAAAGGCCGCGGCGATCAGGTACTTCAGATTGTAATCCGCCTGCTCCTTCGTTTGCGGATCATCCTTTGGACCGAACGCGCCGCCTCCGGCAATGTCATACCCGGTCTGGAAGATGTCGCAGCGAACGTGCTTGACGTCCTTGGCGCCCAATCCGTTGTCGCGCTTGAGCTTGAGAACAGCCTCGAGGACCGGCTGCCCATGAATAAGCGAACAGAACTTCTTCATGACCGTCAGCTTTACGACATCGAGCGAGTCGTCGGACCAATCGATGTCGATGTTCTGGTCGAACATACGAAGCAGGCCATTCGGCCCTTCGAACAGTCCGGATGGTCCCGTAAAGCCGCGCTTCGCCAACGATGCGGCATAGACGGCTCGCATTCCGGTCATGCCAGGAGAGAAGCCCTTCCACTGCGACACGGGTTCGACGTGAACACAAGTGAGCGAGATGTTATCCACCGTTGCGATCGAGATGGCATTGGCGATCTGATGGTCGGTAAGACCGAACAGCTTTCCAGCTCCGGCAGCCGACGACATGGCTAGCTGGATGGCATGGTTGAAACCCTTTGCCATCACGGGAACGACCGCCGTGATGCGGCACTGGATCTCGTAAGCCACGGCAAGCGCCAGCATGAAATCCTCGCCTGAGGCCTTCACATGCTCCGCAGCGGCAAGGATCGCGCCGAAGTTATCGCTAGGGTGGCAGAGACCACCCGGCGACATGTAGCTGTCGAGCAGATCGACATAGCGAACGAGACCGGAGTTGTAGAGTGCCGCTTGGTCCGGCGCCGTCCTCCCGCCGCCTATCAGGGTGCAGCTGCCGCCGGAACGATATTCGGCGAACTGGTCACGAAGTGCCGTGAAGGGGGCTCCCGGAAGCGCCGAGATAGCGCAGCCGAGGCTATCCAGGATGTTGCGTTTGAAGACCTTTCGCGTATCGGCCTTCAACGACTTCTTGGATGCGCGTGAAGCGAACGCGGCGATCGCGTCAACGGTCGGAGTTGCGGTCGTATTCTTGGTAAGCATGGTGTTTCCCCGTGTTGGCTTTATTGGTGCTCAGTTCACCAGGTCGACGGAAGCCAAATCCATCACCGGTCGCTTGAGGATTGAGACGACGAAACAGACGAGGAAGGCCGCTGGCACGGTCAGAATTGCCGGGGAGTCGTAGGGAAACGGAGCCAAACCGAGGCCCAACACCTTCGTCCAAACAGTCGGCCCCATGACGGTCAGCGTCACCGAGGAGAGCAGGCCAAACGCACCTCCCGCAAGAGCTCCCGCGGTCGAGAGCCTTGGCCAATATATTGCCAGGATCAAGAGCGGGAAGTTTGCGCTGGCGGCTATCGACGTCGCCATTGCGATGAGATAGGCGACGTTCTGTCCTTCGAACGCGATTGCCAGAACAACGGCGATGACGCCCAGTATCGCCGCGGTGAAACGCACGGTGATCAACTTCGACCGTTCGTCGAGCGGCCGTCCTCTCAGCCCTGCAATGAGATCGTTGGTGGCAGCGGAAGCGCCGGCAATGAGCAGCCCGCATACAACGGCAAGGATTGTGGCGAAGGCAACTGCTGTAACAAAGCCCATCAACGCTGAGCCACCGACGATTTCTGCAAGATGGATCGCCACCATGTTCGTTCCCCCCAACACGCTGCCGTCGGGCGCCAGGTGCCTAGAGGCGTCGCGCAGAAGCGAAATGCTGCCGAAGCCGATTGGGAGAAGCATGATGAAGAACAACCCGATCAGGCATGTCGCGTAGAAGACCGAGAGTCTTGCCGCCCGCTCGTCACGCACCGTAAGGAAGCGCATCAGGATATGGGGCAACCCTGCCGTGCCGAACAGAACACCGATTGCAAGAGAGGTCGTCGCAATCCCGTCGCGAGCGAATCCGCGGATATTGAGAATCTGCTGACCAGATGGGTGCGCGCCCGACGCTCGGTGCAGCAGCTCGCCCAGATCAAGTCCAAATCTCGACAGGCACAGTGTGGCGATGACGGCACCGCTGATCAGCATCAAGACGGCTTTGATGATCTGCACCCAGGTCGCTCCTCGCATGCCGCCAAAGATCGCGAGTACGATCATCAGAGCGCCACCGCCGAGGACGGCGGCGCGATAGGATATGCCTACCAACAACCCCAGGAGCTCTCCCGCTCCGACCAGTTGCGCCACCAGATAGAAGCAGATGATTGTCAGAGAGCAGGCCGCAGAGAGAACCCGAATCGGCCGTTCGTTCAGCTTGTGCGCCAAGACATCGGCCAGCGAATAGCGCCCTAGTCTGCGTAGCGGTTCAGCAACAAGAAACAGCACGACCGGCCAGCTTGCGAGATATGTCGCGGCCAAGAAGAACCCGTCGAGGCCTGAAGCGTAGATCGCGCCCGTCAGCCCCAAGAACGCGCCGGCGGACATATAGTCGCCGGCGATGGCAAAACCGTTTTGCGTCGCAGTCACTGAATTCGATGCGGCGAGGTATTCATCGGTCGAACTCGTTTGACGAGCAGCCCAAGCACACACGGCCAGGGTGATCGCCAGGAAGATTCCAAAAAACGCGAATGTTGTTGCCTGTGAGCCCACCACGGCTGAGCCGGCGGCTTGCGCTTCGTTGGCGCCCGTCAATATCGCTATCAGGCCAATCGAGACGCAAGAGAAAGGCGATATAACCTTAGACATATCAATTGGCCCGGCGGACGAACACAAAGATTGCAGTTGTCGCGATGGACGCCAGCATGCAGCCGATGATCAAGAGGATCGAAGGGGTAGAGATGCCCGTAGCCTGGACGGATGCCGCGGCGGATCGTGAAGCGGACAGCAGCGAGATGAAGCAAGCGAAATAGATAATGATAACGGCACCACACAGCCAAAACCGGAGGCCATTGCCGTCGACGGCCATTTGTGAAGGACTGCACGCATCCACCTTTAGCATTTCAAAATCTCCCAACAGAACCATGATCATTGTTGAAAGATTGTGTCCGTCGCCCCCCTCGCAACAAACGAAATGAAGTGAGAGGGCCATCTAGCGTAATGATCGTTCCCCATCAGTTTCTGCGCGTCATGCCATGATTTTATGCAGATACCGCGCAGTGCGGTGTCAATCTGTGTTCCTGGGCATCAATGTGATCTGTGATTGCGGTCGGACAAATCACTATTTATCGTCACAGTCGACAATGATCGCGCCAAGGTCGTAAGGCTCTGCCTTCCCGATCATCTTTTCGCATCTCACAAGTTGCCAGTCGGCGTGATGGTTCAGCGTGAGAAACTCCAGCTTGCGCGCTAGAGCGAGCGCCGCGCCATTTGATCGGAACGTGTCGCCGTAGAGGCAGACTGCGCCGCGCTCCCTGGCTCGACCCTCTAACCATCGCACCAGGGCCTGTCCTATCCCCCGTCCCTGCCAGGCATCGGATACGGATAGCGCAAACTCCATCGCGTTGGTCGAACCCTGATAGCCGCAATTGAGCTCCGCAATCACAACCTGCCGCGCCGCCCCGGGTTCGTGTAGCAACAGCACAAACCTATCGGCCCGCCACTTCGTGGCGGCGCTCGCCTCGACCAACGAGGCAATGCTCGCCGGTGTGAGGAAACGACAGAAGCGGGAGGTGTCGCTGAGCGATTTGAAATAATCGCGAAACGCATCGACACCTACCGCCGCTGCGGTCCTGAGCGTCAGACGATGATCCTCTCCGAACCGCAGAGAGAGCCCTGGAATTGGAATCACCGAACTTCACTTTTGGCACGAACGCCGCGACCTGAAGGTCACGCTGCGGTTTCCATTGGCGCCGCGTACTTGTTCAGCTGCACCCATGCTTCGTGAGTCACGCGCCGGACAACGTCCGCAGCGCGAGGCAAGTCGCCGATAAGCCTAATCGATTCGCCGACCGTGACGTTAGCTACGTCATAGTCGCCCTGCTCCGCCGCTGCTTCGACCTTCACGAGTTCGCTCTCCTGCAGCGAGCGGAGCTCTGCTTCCCGGCCGTGCCATTTCTCGATAAATTCGTTCTTCATCAAACGGCCGGTATAGCCGTCAGGCCACGCCTTCTTTCTGACGATGTCGTAGACGCTTGTGCGAATCGTTTCATCCCCGGTCGCTGCGACGACCTTGGCTTTGGCATTGGGATGGATAAGAGACTCCTGCGTCGCCCAGAACCTGCTTCCCAATAATGCCCCCTCGGCACCAAGCATTAGTGCTGCCGCCAAGCCGCGGCCATCCGCGATCCCGCCGGCGGCAACCACGAAGACGTTCGGCGCGTGCTTGCTCAACGCATCGACGACAGTCGGAACAAAAGGAAGCGTTGAGCGGGCGATCTGGCCGTGTCCACCCACCTCCGTGCCTTGCGCAACGACGATATCGGCCCCGACATCCGCCGCCTGGAGCGCCTGTTCCACGGTGTGAACCTGACAGATCAGCGGCACGCCAGCCTTTTTGATGCGCGGTGCAAATGGAGCGGGGTCCGCGAAGGACAGCATGATCACGCGCGGGTGGCGCTCTATTGCAAAGTCCAGGAGATCGGGCTGCTGCGCCATCGACCAGGTAATGAAGCCACAACCGACATCGCTACGCGTCACTTTGGCGGACTCAGCTTCGAGCCACGCTCGCTCTCCATAGCCTCCTCCCAATAGGCCGAGGCCTCCGGCTTCCGCGACGGCTTGGGCCAGATCCGCGCCCGCTGCCGGCGTCATCGGCGCGAGAATGATCGGGTGGCTGATTCCGAAAAATTGCGTAAGTCTTGTCTTGATCACTGTCGCTTCCTCTTGTTCGCGGGGGATGCTTTTTCCTTGAATTGGGCCAAAAACGCTCGTGTAGGAAAACGATTAGAAGTGATCGTGCCTATCTGCCTTTCAGATATCGGGCCGCAGGCTTGCTGGCCGATCGATCCAGCGGGGGCGTAGGCGGGCTCTGCGCCGGCCGACTTCCGGGCTAGCCCTATCGACCTTCGCACCGGCGCACCTGCCCGGCTTTCACAAGCGAAGGCGCAAGTTTGGCCTAGCGATTGGCTGGATCGCAAGCGAACTCCAGACGCACGCCGCCAGGCTCCTGAATCATGAAATGCGTCTTCGGACCATTTCCTAGCAACTCGGGCGCAAATTCGACAATGACTGCCGGGCAGGCCGCAACGCGTTCGTAGAGACTCTGAAGCCCAGTCAGAGAGCCGACCTTAAGCGCGAGATGATGCAGACCAAGGTTCCGCTTGCGGTCGAACGACACACAAGTGTCGGGCTGCTGCACTTGCCAAAGCGTAACCCTTGCGTGACCGTCCGATACGAAGACAGCTGGATAGCTCGGATTTCCACCGACGACTTTCCACCCGAGACAATCGCAGAAGAAGCGCCGCGTCGTTTCGAGCTCGCGCACCGTGAGCCCAACATGATCGACGCCGATTGTCGTTTCGGGAGTTTGGTTGGTCATTTGATCTTCATCCTGATGATTGCGTGCTCGGGCGCGGTATTGCCTCGGCCGCGCGGGGTTGATCCTTGAAATCCCAATGGCTGCAACACGGAAACGACGCTTCAATGACTTGGCTTGACGCCAGAATGCCTGCGGTTTCCGCCCCGGCCACCTCTCAGAGGTTCTAAATCCGCCGCAGCATTAAGGTAGTTGGCCGCCGCTTAAAGCGATTTATGGAGATATACCTATCATTTTCATTGATGGCGCTTGGACTTCGTTCCGCGGCCCGGGCAGCTCAAGCGCGAGGGCGTGATAAAGGCCATTTCGCGAAGGCGCGCGCCAACGACGGTGATTGTCAGCCGACTTGGAAAGATGCTTTCGCCACCTTAACTGCGCCGGCGATAAAGCGGTGAACTTCCCGAACGCGCTGCGTCTCATGCGTGTCGGGATGCGATGTGATCCAATAACTTCGAACAAAGCGAATGGCGGGAAGCAGGCGAGTCAATTCGGGAAAGCGAACGGCGGCGTAGTCGTGCAGGATGCCCACGCCGTGACCGTTACGAACGGCCTCCATTTGCGCAACAACACTTCCGCATTCGTAGCGGCGCGACATAAGACGTCCGAGCGACGATGCGTAGTCCAGGGCACGGCTGTAAGCGAAGTCCTCGACATGGGTAACAAATAAGCGGCCAGCCAGGTCGGCTTGAGTGACGATCGGACCTTCGCGCGCGACATAGCTCTGAGCAGCGTAGACGCTCAGTGTGTAGTCCGTCAGTTTCGACAGGATGAGGCGGCCTTGTTTTGGTCGATCGAGGGTGATGGCGATGTCGGCCTCCCGGCGAGACAACGAGAAAGTGCGTGGAAGCGGCACCAATTGGATGACTAACCCGTGATGTCGGGCCGCCAGCGCGCCCAACTGCTCTGCGAGAAAGTAATTGCCGAGGCCATCCGGGGCACCCACTCGGACGGTACCGGTTATCGCTTCCGTGCCCGCCCCGATCGTTGAGCCGACCTTGAGAAATTCACTTTCCGCGCGTTCCGCGGCTCCGACCAAAGCCTCCCCTGCTGGCGTCAGCGTACAACCGGACGTGTGCCGCTCGAGCAGCCTGGCATTGAGACTCTTCTCCAATGCAGTGAGCTGACGGGCGACGGTTGCGTGATTCAGTTTCAGGTGCTTCGACGCCTTCAGGATCTGCCCTGCTCGCGCCACTTCGAGAAAAATCCGAATTCGCTCCCAATCCATCGACTACACTTTCTGCACAACGAAGCCGCACATTCTGTGATTGATGCGCAATTTTAGAAGAAACACATTGAGCCGATCAAGCACCGTAGGGAGAAGATCCATGTCCGCGACTATCGTAAATTTTATCAACGGCAAGTTGGCGCCATCCCGAAGCAAGCGAACCTCGCCGGTGTTCAATCCTGCGACGGGTGAGCAGACGGGAACGCTTGGCCTGGCGTCAGCCGAAGACGTCAATGCGGCCGTGTCAGCGGCCCGCAAGGCTTTTCCAGGTTGGGCAAACACCACACCGCTCCGGCGCGCGCGCATCCTTAACCGTTTCCTCCGCATCCTCGAAGATAGAATAGACCAACTCGCCGAGGTCATCACCGCGGAGCACGGAAAGGTGCTCTCGGATGCCAGGGGCGAAATTCAGCGCGGCATGGAAGTCGTTGAGTTCGCGACCGGCGCGCCGCAGCTTCTCAAGGGTGAGATGACGGAAGACGTAGGCACGCGAGTGGACAGCCACTCGGTCCGGCAGCCCCTTGGGGTGGTCACCGGCATTACACCATTCAATTTTCCGGCCATGGTTCCGATGTGGATGTTCCCGGTCGCGCTTGCCTGCGGCAACACCTTTGTGCTCAAGCCGTCGGAGCGAGATCCATCCGCCTCGCTCATCATGGCCGAATGGCTGAAGGAAGCGGGCCTTCCGGATGGGGTTTTCAACGTCGTTCAAGGTGACAAGGAGGTCGTGGACGCGCTCATCACGAACCCCGACGTGGTTGCTGTGAGCTTCGTCGGTTCGACGCCGATCGCTCGCTACATCTACGAGACCGCCACTTCGCACGGCAAGCGCTGCCAGGCACTCGGCGGCGCGAAGAACCACATGATCGTCATGCCGGATGCCGATATGGATCAAGCCGTAGACGCGCTGATGGGCGCAGCCTATGGCTCCGCTGGCGAGCGCTGCATGGCCATATCGGTTGCCGTGCCGGTCGGCAAGACAACGGCCGAGAGGCTGATCGAGAAGCTGGCTCCGAAGGTGCGCGCGCTGAACATCGGTCCGGGCACCGATCCGGAGGCGGAAATGGGCCCGCTGGTGACCAAGCAGCACCTTGAAAAGGTGCGCAGCTATATCGATGCAGGCGTCGCCGAGGGTGCCAAGCTGGTGGTGGACGGCCGCGACTTCAGGCGTCAGGGATACGAGAAGGGTTACTTTGTCGGCGGCACGCTATTCGACAATGTGACGAAGGACATGAAGATCTATCGCGAAGAGATCTTCGGTCCGGTGCTCGCTGTCAGTCGCGCGGCATCCTATGACGATGCTGCGGGCCTGATCAACAGCCATGAACTCGCCAACGGCACCGCGATCTTCACCAGAGACGGTGACGCAGCGAGAGAATTTGCGCACCAGATTCAGGTTGGAATGGTCGGAATCAACGTCCCGATTCCAGTTCCGATGGCCTTCCATTCCTTCGGCGGCTGGAAAGCGTCCCTTTTCGGCGACCATCATATGCATGGTCCTGAGGGCGTGCGATTCTACACCAAGCTGAAGACGATCACGACGCGGTGGCCGACTGGAATCCGCGCTGGCGCCGAATTCGTCATGCCGACCATGAGCTGATGAGTAGGACTGGGGGGACGCCGTCATCGGCGTCCCTCCTTCTGCGAGAGCGGCCTTACAGGAAGCACTCTTCGGTCTTGCGCGTCGTGCGGCCAAGATCAGAAATTCCGGTGCAACGACGATCATTTCAGGTTTGTCATAGACCTCCATTGGCCATCTGCGACGTTGCCGTCAGTTCGACGGCACTTGTCCCTTTCTGGTAGGCACGACCAGAGTCCTCGTACCAACGAGGCAAAAACAAAGTTGCCTCATCCAGGTCGACATACGGACCAACTATTCCGCGGCCTGAAGTGTCGGGAATCTCTCGGAGGTCAGACAGTTCAAAAAAGCTGACATGGCGCTTGACACATAGGTGTCCCTTCTGCGGATCAACTCCGTCTCTACGATCGCGTCTTCGGGGGCCAGTTCATGTATCGACACGCGCCCATCACGCCAGGCGGAAGCAACCACTCCTTTCGGCAACAAGGAAATACCCACTCCAGCGGCAATGCATCCCAATATGGCGTCGACGGAGCCGAACTCCAGCGGTTGGGTCACAAGGAGACCGCGACTCGCCAGGAATGTGTCCAATCGCAGCCGATAGGAGCATCCAATTCGAAACACGATTGTCTGCAAATTCTGCAGGAAGCCAAGATCTTCCAAGGAACGGAGCGATCTAGGAGCGACCAGCACGAGCTCTTCCCGAAACACCGGGGTATGCAAGAGGTCGGGATGGCCAATCGGGCCTGCGACAAAGGCGGAATCTAGACGGCAATCGAGAACGTCCGAGACGAGACTGCAGGTGGTGCCTGTGGTGACGACCAATCTAACCAAGGGATAGGTACGAGCAAAGTTCGCGAGAACCGTTGGCAGTCGCAACGCCGCCGTCGTTTCGAGGGTCCCGATTTCCAGCTCTCCGTTTGGAGAGCCGTCGTCTAGCGCAGCTGTCTTGGCATCGGAAAGCAGCTTCGACAATTTGGGCGAAAAAGGAAGCAGGCGTCGCCCTGCAGGAGTGAGTTGCACTCCGCGAGCTTGGCGTTGGAATAGTTGGACGCCTAGCTCCAACTCGAGATTACGGATCTTGGCTGTCACGTTCGATTGGACCGTGTTCAGCTCCAGCGCTGCACGGTTCATGCTACCCAACCGAGCTACCGCTTCGAAAACTTTGAGATCGCTAACATCCATTGGGAACTCCCTTTGAGGGCAATGCTCCGACTGAGCGAAGTAAAGCACTGCAAGGAGCAATCTGTAAATGGCATTAGTATCAAACACTTATCAATAATCTAGATGACCATATCTATCCAAAAGATAGCTCAGGACAAATCGAACGCACTCGTAGCTGACGCGGGCCGAAACCGGCAAGCGCCAGCTCCACAAGGACACTAAGACCACCGCCGAATTATCGTGCGGTCAAACGAGCCGAGCATTCTCGGCTTCACCAATCTCAGGCATACGCTGCGTGGATTTCGACACTGCCCCAATCTCTCAAGAGCCAATTGTGTCGACGTCAGGCGGCGTCAGCGACTTCACTTGACGTGCTTGGCCGTCCAATCGATCAACCAATCGGCGACCTGCAGATTGTTCTTGTCCTGCATCAGCATATGCGAGTTGCCGTGTATGCCTACATCAGGAAGGGAGACGACTTCGGCCTGAACACCAGCCTCTTTTGCCGCGCCCACAAACGCTTTGCAGCCCTGGAGCCTCTTGGACCAGGCTTCGGATTTCTCAACGAAGTCTCCGAAGAGGACGAGAATCGGAATCCCCTTGAGGCTCGACATGTTGAAGTCTGTGCCGGGGCATGCGCCTGGCTCGATCGAAATGATGCCCGCGATGCCCTTGGGATTCATCGCTGCGGTCTGGAAGGGATAGATTCCGGACTGGGAGTGACTGATCAGGATCGTGCTCTTGATACGCTGCGACAGCTCGGCAAGAGCCTTGACGGTGGGCACCGGCGGAGCCATCGAATAGTTCCAGTCGGGCACCATCTGCTTCCAAAACTCATCTTGCGCCTCGATCGGGAACTGCAGACCGGGGAACGCAGTCGGATATTCCGGCCCAAAGCGAAACAGAGGCCACGCCCCTTCCCGGCCGGCCGATATGAAAGCGGGCAGCGAATCCGGAGGCAGCTTGCGGGTCTTCACCGAGTTCACGGCAACGGGACTGGCAGCCGACCTGCCGCGCCAGGATTGGTCGACGACATAGACACTGAAGCCGCGGCGGAGGAAATACTCGTCCCAGCCCATCCGTCCATCCGGCGCGGTTTCCCAGCTTTTGCCGGTCAGACAGCAGCCGTGGATCAGCGTGATCGCATAAGGCTTGGGGTGCAGAGGCATTTGATAACGAACGTACATCTGGTCCACCTCGACGGTGCCCTGCGAGATGAATTGCGGGATCGTCGACAGCGCATCGCTCTTTATCTCGCGTCCTCCGACGAAGAAGCTTCCTTGACGTTCAATCGTCAGCGGTCCGTAGTTTTTTGCTTCCGCGGCGAGTCCGGCCGTCGAAGTGGCTAGGGTCGATACGAATTGAGAAAGCATGAGGGTCACTATGAATCGGTTCAACACGGATGGCTCCCAGATCGGACGGCGCAATTATTTGGGTTGAAGCGTCGGCACCGGTTCACTCCGGAACCAACGCGACTTTCAGCTGCGTTCTACTACTTCGAAGCTCGGTATTCCGCGCGCGTCACGAGCCAGTCCGCGCTGGCCTTAAGGTCGGGTTCAACGCCCAGTCCCGGCGCTTCGGGAAGCGGGAATACGCCGTCCTTCACTCGCGGGAACGGCTGCGCGAGCGCTTCACGCAACGGGTTCTCCATGACGTCATGTTCCAGCATTCCGGGGCCGCCCACGGCGGAGAGGACCTGCGCGGCCGCGAGCAAGCCGATGCCACTCCCCAGCCAATGCGGGCAATATGACCGGCCCGAGGCCACCGCGCGCCGCCCCACTGCGAAAGCGCCGGTGACGCCACCCCATTTCAACATGTCGGGCTGTACGATCCCATGATGACCGTTGTTGATCAACGTAGCGAAGGCGTCATACCCCATCACGTTCTCTCCGCCGGCGAGAGGGACCGGAGACAGCAAGGCCAACTCAGCCCACTCCGATTGAGGCCTGTCAGCAGGGATTGGCTCCTCGATCCACTCAAGACCGAACGCCCCCAACCGAGGCACTGATCGCCGCGCCTCCGACAGGTCCCAACCCTGGTTCGCGTCAACCATCAACCGCTCGCCCGGTCGAAGGTCGCGAGCGAGCGTTGAAACGACGCGCGAGTCCATCTCGGCGCCGAACGCCACCTTGACCTTGAATGCACGGAAACCAGCTTCGCGACAACGCGCGACAGTCTCGCACGCGGTATCTGGGTTGAGGCCACTCGCGTATGCACCGACCGTGCTCGAAGTTTGGCCGCTGCTCAATAGGCTACGCAGCGTCTTCTTCTCACGCCTGGCCGTAAGGTCCCACAACGCGAGATCCAGACCGCCAAGGCACGCGGCAAACGGTCCAGGTTCTGCTCCCTGGATAGCCCATCGATGGGTACGAACAGTCAGTGTGTGCCAAGCATCGGCGGGATCGACATAACTACCGGACAGCGCCGCCGGACAGATAACCGTCTCGAACAATCGTATCTTATTGTCGGCACTGAAGGGAGGAAAATTGCACCAGATCTCACCCCAACCGTGCACCCCGTCGCGATCCTCGACACGAATGAGCAGCACGCTTCGCCGCGGGATGCTGCCGAAAGAGGTCTTTACCGGCTCGCTCACCTCTGCACGAAAGAGGAATGCCTCGATGCGTGCGATATTGATGCTCATGTGTGATTTCCTTTCAGCTAACTGCGCCAGGCCCGGCGCGATTATTTTCCGAGCGGGGCTTCGAGGACACATTCCGAATTACCAACGCGTCCTGTTCCGATGGCCGCCTTCACGCGCGCTTGAGTCCGGTCGACGGTTTCTGCCCATTGGTGAACCGCGCATTGACGACAAAACGTGTCAACGCCGCAGCTATCAATGTGAGCACCGCGAGGAAATAAAGACCTGCCTGGTAGCTCTGCGTCGAGTCCTTGATCCAACCTAGCGCGTACGGACCGACGAATCCGCCGAGGTTTCCAATCGAGTTTATCAAGGCTATACCAGCTGCTGCGGCGTTCCCGGTCATGAACGTCGATGGCAACGGCCAGAATGGCGGCTTCGCACCGTAGATTCCAATAGCAGCGACAGCCACAACTCCAACCGTAAGAAGGGATCCCGTCAAAAGTCCCGCTCCGAACAGGCCAACCGCCGTCAGAGCGAGCGCGACAAACAGCGTCCAGCGACGCTCATTGTACTTGTCGGAAATGTAGCCAAACCCAAGAATGCCGAGCGTCCCAAAAATATAGGGCACGGAGGTCACAATGCCGGTCTGCATGTCGGTGAGACCGAGACCTTTGAGCATCTGCGGCAAGAAAAACGCCAAGCCGAGATTCGCCGTGGTATTGGCAAACCAAATGAACGCGAGTGCGAGCGTTCGAGGATCCGTCATCGCCTGCAGCGTGTCGGAGCCGTGGTTTGCTGCGACTGCGCCGTCATCTTCGTCGACTGCTCCTTGAAGCGCTGAGCGCTCTTCTCCCGTCAGCCAGGTCGCGTCACGGGGTCGATCGGGCATGATGGCCAAAAAAACAAATCCGAACAGAAACGTCGGCACTCCCTGAAGGATAAATAGCCATTGCCACCCTCGCAGGCCAAGGACCCCGTCCATGCTCAGCAATCCCGTCGAGAGCGGTCCACCAAGCGCCAAGGAGACGGGCACCGCCACGATAAACGCCGCAACAATTCGAGCCCGGTACTCCTGTGGAAACCAGAACGTCAGATAGAGGATGACGCCCGGAAAGAAGCCGGCTTCCGCGACGCCCAACAAGAAGCGAACAATAATGAAGCTGGTTGGTCCCTGCACGAAAGCCATGCAGGCAGAGATGATCCCCCAGGAGATCATGATGCGCGAAATCCATTTCCGGGCGCCAAATTTTGCAAGAGCAAGATTGCTTGGGACTTCGAAGACAAAGTAGCTGAGAAAGAAGACGCCAGCGCCGAGCCCGAAAATGTAAGGCGAGATGCCGATGTCTGCGTTCATCTTGAGGGCTGCGAAGCCGACATTGATGCGGTCAAGGTATGCCAGGACGTAAGAGACGAAGAGGACTGGAATAAGCCGCACGGAGACTTTCTTGATTAAAGCGTCAGAGACGGTCCTGGACATACTCGCTCCCAAATAAGCTCTTTCGTTTTCGCCTCTCTCGCACCCATCGACGACGCGTCTTTATGGTTTCGCCGGCAGCGGTGCAGGCGAAGTTAAATGCCGCGGCCCGCCGTGTCGCCACGTTGGAAAGCTGTTCGCATTTGCCTTGGCGTCACCAATCAGCGCGGCATTTTTGCTATCGCGCCGTCGAGTGACGTTCAGGTCTGCGTCCCGCCATCCGCCCGGAACACTCGGCGCAACCGAGTCGTTGGCTGTCGATTGAAACAACAGCTAAGGTGTGGCGCTGCGTTCGAGTAATGAATCTTTTCGATATGGGTATCTGCCTTGAAGATTTATTGTACGAGCTTGCTGTCACGCCTGCCGTGTGCGATTGGCGCTTCCTTAACTAGACGGTCAGCAAGAAAGAAGACGAACGATGATGACTTTCCGCATATCGGCAACCTCGCCTTACGCTCGCAAGGTCAGGATCGCTGTATCTGTCCTTGGGCTTGAAGATCAGGTGAAGGTGAGCCTTGCGGACACTTACGATCCAGCCGATCAGATTCGGACAGAGAATCCGCTCGGGAAAGTGCCTACATTGTTGTTGGATGACGGCAGGACAATCTACGATTCACTGGTCATTCTCGAATTCCTCAATGACCTTGGCGGCGGAGAGGCGCTCATTCCAAGAGGCTCGGCACGCATTGACGTGCTTGTTGCTCACGCTCTCGCGTCGGGGATGACTGATGCTGCGCTGCTGCGCGTGTATGAAAAACGTTGGCGACCGGCGGAGATGCATAGCGAGAAATGGCTTGCGCACCATGCGGGAAAGATGGAGCGAGCTCTGGATGCGATGGAGGCGGCGCCATTCGACTGGTCCGACAGGCCGCACATCGGCGCAATTGCGAAGGCTTGCGGGCTGGGGTTTCTGGACCTGCGATTTGGAGGAGAATGGCGCAAAATCAGGCCAAAGCTCGTGGCTCGGCTGGACGATTTCTCCAGGCGCGTGCCTGCCTTCGAGGCAACCGCCTTTGGCGGGTAATCACCAACTGGCCAACTGTTGTCGAGCTCGATCTCGGCCTTGAGCCAATCGTGAAAGGCTCGCAGGCCGGGGGCTCTTGCCCGACCGGGCCGGAAAATTAGATACCACGCTTCGATCTTCGGCACGGTCAGCACAAAGGGGGCTACCAGGCGTCCTGCGGCTATGTCCGCCTCGACATAAGCTCGCATGGCAAGAACTGCTCCGAGCCCGTCACCGGCGGCTTGAAGCGCTAAACCGTAATAGTCAAACACAGGTCCGGGAGCGAGCCCCGGGGGCGGAGTGGCGGCTTCGCGCCAACGATCTTTCTCTTATTCCACGGTACACGCTTGGCGTCTCATTGAATCCTCGGGCATCGGTCATGGTGACCTCCTCAGTCGATGAGGCCAGTCATTCTCGGCCGAGAAACCTGCTCAGCCTATGTCCGCTTACAGACAATTGGAGGCGACCTTCGGTCTACCTGGGTTCTCGACAGCGGTGAAAATGACCCAACTCGGACATGGTCGACTAGCACAGAGTCATTCCAGAGCTGGCGATGATTTACTTCTTCGCCATGAACCCGGCGGTACGCCAACATGTTTCTTGAAGGCGCGGTTGAAGGCCGCCTCGGATTCGTAACCGACCTCTGCTCCCACTTGTGCAACGCTGATCCCTGGGGTGGCCAGATGTCGGACTGCGAGTTGCATGCGCCAGTAACGTTCCAGTATTTGGAGCATAGGCGAGACCTTCGTACCGCCCCGGGAGGCAAAACTTCGCTCGCGAACGTCTGCTGTTGGCGCGAGGCAGCGGAGGCAGGTCGGGCAGAGTATGTCCGCTCTGCCCGGGCACTTCAGACGTCAACCTGTTCCGCTTTGGCTAGGGCGTCATCAACCTCAATGCCGAGATATCGGACGGTGCTTTCAATCCTGGTATGACCGAGCAAGAGTTGGGCGGCTCTCAAGTTGCCCGTCCGCCTATAGCTCAGGGTTGCCTTTGTTCGGCGTAGTGAGTGCGTCCCAAACAAATTGTACCTGCGGCAGCCCGCGAACAGATAGTCACCTGCCCTTTTCCGGTCGTCTTAAGATAGTCATCGGCGGCTTGCCGCGTTGTCTCGGTCAGTTCGAACTGGACTGGTCGACCGGTCTTCTTCTGCCGAACGATTGCGCAAGCCGCTCGGCGCGACATCATCAACTTTTAGCACCACGACGTCGCAACTGCGGAGCTTACTATCGATGGCGAGATTGAACAGAGCAAGGTCCCGAATGCGCTCCTCGACTTATAGCTTCGTTCGAATGGACCACACGTGATTAGGCCTGAGCGGCGGCTTCGCTCCCACGATCTTTCCCTTATTTCAGGGTACGTGCTTGGGTATGACTTCTTCAGTAGTGCTTGAGACGTCAGCCATGTTGACCTCCTCGGTTAGCGAGGCGTGCCATTCTGGAGCCGGCAAGCCTATGATTCACGTCGGCTTTCGGACAAGTCGAGACATAAATTGGGTATCTTCAACCGGCCAAGGGACACTTTTGATCCGAAGCGGCCATGCTCTAGAATGTGCGAAGCCCACAAAATGCCCGCTCTTCAGCGGCATCGCCGGCGCACTGTAAGGGGTCGCAGGATCACTTCTGCTTCCCCATGGTTGCGGCGCGCACGCCTGATGGCGTCTCGCCGAAGCGCTGGCGGAACATGCGATTGAAATAAGAGACATCACCAAAGCCTACTGCAAACGCAATTTCGATGATGGCCAAATGCAGATAGTTTGGGTCCGTCAACATCGCGAAAGCACGCTCAAGCCGGCATCCCGCAAGGTGCTCGGTGAACGACTTTCCCGTCTCCTCGAGCAATTTTTGTACGTATCGCCGCGACATGCCAAGCGCCCTAGCGACATTGTCCAGGTCAAAATTGGGATTGCTGAAGTGTTGCGCGACCTCCTCCAGGATCGCCTGCCGCTTCGCTGCCTTCACACCGCGCTCAGTAACAATGTTGGCAGCTTCGGCGTTCGGCCCTAGCGTTGCAGCCGCGAGATCGAGGAGATGTAGACCGGCGGCGGAGATCAGTTTTGATGACGGAGGTTCTTTGAAGGATGCGAGCGACCGCAGATAGCGGTGGAGAAGCGTAAGCGCCGGTCCCGGACATACCGGTCGACCTGATAAATCTTGCGGTTGCGCAACCAGGGACTTTAGGGCAGCGGCCTGCACGGTCACGAAACTGACACTGCCGCCACGTGGTCCAAATATTCGCAGTGGCCTTCCCCGATCGACCAAACAAGCAGAGCCCGCGCCATAGACATGTTCCTGGCCAGCATTTGCAAATTGCACCGGTCCAGCCTCGATGATGTTCAGTCCGAATTGGTCACGGCTATCCTTGAGATGATTTTTCTGACGGATAAACTCGACCGGCGTCGTGACAAGGCGGCAAACGCCAACCGCGCCAAGCGGCAAGTAGGTAACGTCGATCCGCGGGCGGCCACCGCTGTGGTCTATCACGTCCAACGCGAGGTTCAGCCGCGCAAATTCCTCACGGAACGTCGAGAACCGCGAGCGCTCCGGCAGCATCTCGGTCGACCACCGCAAAAGGTGAGATGACGTTGGCATCTCGACCTCCCGTCTTGGGGCTGCCCTTCAGAAATCATTACAAACGGCGCGTCAATTAGGCAATCGTAATCGATAAGGTCCGTGACTGGCACATAGCTGAAGATCTCAATGACCTTCGAGAATGCCGGCTCTGCGTGAGTGAACGCATTTCCAGCGCTCGGGATAAGGGCGAGTCACCACTTGGGAGGCCGCGCTTCTGACGGCACCGTAAGAATACGGACCCGGGATAAAGTGGCACAAATCGCACTTTCCTCGCGAGAAGCTCCAAACCTACACTAAAGTGGTCCCATTCGGTTTGGGGGCGCGCCAATGGCCGAGATAGTCTTCCGCGCCGGCATCATCGTGCCGGGGCTTTGCCCAATCGCGCTAGCTGCCGCTGCACTGCTGGTTTGAGAATTTTGGGCACCTGGCCCGCACGCGCCAAGCGGGCCAGTAGCAGGCCCCAGCAACGAGCCTTTCCCCTACACAGGCCCCCATGTTGCTGGGGCCACTCAATTAAAGAGGGCGCCTCAGCTGGCGGCCTCTTCAATTTGATGCGGTGCCACTTTGCCTCTTGACCCGTCGCGTCATTTCGTTCGATGCGGAATTTGATCGCTACCGGAGCACAGCGAGCTCTCGCGAGCCGTCAGCTCGGCAGCTTTATGGGTTCACGGCCTCGTTCCACGAAACTGGCCTCATTGCGCGCTTTTTTCTTTGATCATTGATTTGTTGGGAAGCGCTTCACCCGCCCAGAGCTACGAATTTTCCGAGTACGTGCGCACGTACCTCGAGGAAAGGAAACGTCTCGCATCGGCGTCAGTTGCGAAGAGACAAGGTCTTGAGCAGCAGATCGGAAAACTGAACAGGGAAATCGACCGACTGGTTGATGCGATAGCAAAAGGACTCGGCGACCCATCCATTCTTGGCCCAAGGTCGACGGCTTTGGGTGCCGAACGAAAGCGCATCTCGGAGGAGCTGCAGAATGCACCGCCGGCCGAAGGAAGTTGCGCTGCATCCGGCTATTCTGAAGCGATATGAGGAACAACTCGGCCGTCTTGAGGAAGCGCTAGCGAAGGGTGTCAGCGCGAGCGACGGAGAGGCCGCCGAAGCCATCAGGGACCTCGTCGAGACCGTCACCGTTTTCCGCGATCCAGAGCGGCCAGGCAGCGTAACTGTGGAGATCGCAGGCCGGCTAAATGCCCTGCTGGGCGAAAAGGCCTATCCGAACCGCGTCAAAGGAGTGTGGGGAAAGATAGTAGGGGGGGAACGCTACCAACCCACACTGCATCTGTTCTCAGTCAGACCACCAAAGCCGCGCGATGCTGATGCGGCGGCTCCGACAATTGAAATTGGTTCGTCAGCGAAAGTGCCCTGCCCTGCGAAAATTCATGTCGTGCATGTCCGCCTGTCTGACGGGGGCACCCCGTTCGAACCTGCTCACATTGCCCGCCGTGGGATTTTTCTTGATCTCCCGGTGCACACGTCGTGCACACGCCACCTTCTAATTGGTTGAAAAAATTGAACTCTCGCTCCAATCCATCATCGGGGCGACGGAAAATTTCCATGTCATCTCAATTGCCTAGCCGCAACATCGGTTCAATGCAACATGATGTTTCGGAGCGCTGCCCGGCCGAAACAGGCCCGGCCCAACCAAAATATCGAAAACAACCCCATGCAAAGTAGCTTCGCCATTGCAGGGAGCTCAACGGAGGCGGTCAGAACTGTACCGGCTACCCGGGAAGTCGACAGACATCCGGATGCAGCAGCGGCGCCTCCTTGATCCAGATTTTCGCGCCCTGCGGGCCCACCGTCGCCTTCAGGTCGACGCCGGCGGGTAGTCGACCCCAGCCCTGCGGCTGCAGCGTCTCGCCCCCGATCGTTAGTCCCCCCGATAGAACAAGGAACTCGAGCCCGCGCGCGTTCGCAAGGCTGATCGTCTCACCCGGTCGCCAGTCTTCAAGGCGGACCTCTTCGTCGCCGTCCTTAAATAGAAGGCTGACGCTGCTTGCACCGGGGCGCGGCGCAATCTGTTGGCCCTCACCTGGCTGACGCACGACCTGGGTCCAGTCCTCGTCCCGGAACTGCCAGAGCCGCACGAAGATGGTGCAGCCGTCCTTCGAGGCGGGAACATGTGACGTTCCCGGAGGGTTGCGGAAGTAGCTGCCCGCGGGATACTCGCCATGCTCATCCTGAAAGGTACCTTCAAGGACGACAATCTCTTCTCCCCCGCCATGCGTATGACGCGGGAAGGCGCTGCCGGGAGCGTAACGCACGATCGAGGTGGCGCGCGCGACTTCGCCGCCAATGCGGAACAGCATGCGCCGATCCACGCCGGCCGACGGACTGGCCACCCAGTCCAGCTTCGAGGCGTGAACGATAACAGGCTTTGACAGATCATCGTTGATGCGCATCGTTACTCTCCCTCAGGCTGCGCTATCCGAAACCCACCGCTTCTCCATTTCGGATCTCTTGACCAGTGCAGGTCCCTAAACCAGGACACGTTCAGATGCCCGCGAGCGGAACGCCACTCGCCGCATTCTGCGGTCGTCGTGACGCGATCAGCCGCCGCGCCTCTTCGGCTCGACCACTGCGCAGCAAGGCGCAAGTCACGGAATATTCCAGCAGGTCGCGCTGGGCGCGGCTGCCTCCAACCCTTTCATGGGTTGCCAGGACGGGCCTTAGCTCATCGACGACCCGTGTCCAGTCGCCCTTGGCCAAACCATCGAAGCCGCGCGCGATGGGCACCACCATGTCCGCGGCGGGTCCCTTCGGGTTCTCTATGATCCTCGCTAAGGCCTCCGCATCGCCGGCCATTGCAAAGGCGAGCGCGCTGTGCATGTCGGCAAAGATGATCCCCGAGTTGGGAAACCACTTCGCCGCATACTGGCTGATCTCGCTCCACAGTTCCGGATACCGCGGCTCGCCCGCCATCTCGGCGCGTGCAAGGAACGAGGCGCAATCGGTGAGGACATTGATTTGCGGCCCCCACGAGCCGCCCGGATGCAGCGCCTCACGATAGATTTGCCAGGCTTGATCCCGCCTGCCGGTCTCCAGCGACCACAGGGCAAGATGCCAACTGATATGGCAATGCAGTTGCGCCTCGCGTGGGTAAGCGGCGTTCCATTGATCGAGATAAACCAGCCCCTCCTCGCGCTGTCCCTTCTCATAGAACAGATGGGCCTTGATATGCGCAGCGTGAGCGTTGCGGGGACAACCACGAAGTGCGGTCTCGATATTCCTGAAACCACTGTCGAGCCTGTGCAGCTCGATTTCGGCAAATGCGAGCACGGTTCGAAACCACCAGTCATCGCCGTAATGGGTTGCAAGCGGCTCCAGCATCGCCAGTTGCTCAACCTCGCGGCCTGACTTGCCCGAGAAGCCGATCAAGCCGAAGACACCGGTGGCCGGTGCCAGCACCATGGCATCGCGCGGCCACTGCTTCATATGTTCGGCGATCGCCGAAACCGCCGCAGCGCCTTGACCACTCAGGATCTTGGCAAAGATCGCAATATGACCTTGCTCGCGCGAAGTCGTAGCCGGCGCTAGCGCGACCGCACGTTCGAGCGGCGCTTTGACTTCGTTGCCTCGACCGAGCAGCTGCAGGGTTCGCGCAAGCGCGATGTGCGCCAGAGCGAAACCTTCGTCGGCGGCGATCGCGTCGCGGAATGCCTGGTCAATTCCCGATCCGGCCGAGAGCAGCTTGTCGACGCCAGCGACATATGCGTCGCGGGCGGCGGCAGAGCTTGTGCTCAAGGGGTTACCGTACCGGTCTTCAAGAACGCGCACCCGATTTCCCATCGAACTCTCGGTCATTTTAATGACACTCCCTCCATGGAAACCTGCTTGGCCTTGGCTTGCCGCCGGCGGCGCTCGTCACCCAGCTTGAGCAGCCGCTCTCGATCCTCTGGATTTACTCTTCCATACCGGGGCCGCCAAAGGGAACCCTCCTCCTTCCACGCAAATGGCGCTTTCACAGTCGTTCGCGGCGCCGTCGCCGTGTCAAAAAGGGCGAGCGCCTGGCGCATGATTTCGCGCTGCATGTCCGGTCGCCAGGGATGCCCGCAAGGATTGCCCAGCGGGAAATCCGTGAAATAGAACCGTGGCACGCCGCAGTGCTCCACGACATCCTGCGCCGAGCCGACAATGACCGTCGGAATGCCGTTCGCTTCGAGATGCCGGGCCACCAAGCTTACGGTCTGATGACACACGGGGCAAAGGGGGCAAAGGATCGCAGCATCAGCCCCGTCTTTTCGAACCCTTGCCAGGATTTCAGGTGCATCCTCCGCGTTCGTTTTCCGTTGGCTGTATTCTGTCGGCACGCCGTGAAAGTGCCGGGTCAGTCCGACGAGGGCGCCTTCGCCGACCAGTCCGAAAGCGGCTTCTACCGGCAGGAAGCTGCCCGGGTCGTTGGTGTGGGTCGACTCCTTGTCCCACGCAACGTTGTCGGTAAACAGCTTCCTCGGCGGCGGCGAAACCACACCCGACCATACTCGTTTGACGCCGTCAAAATCTGGCGGACTGGCCGTGGTAATCAGTGCGATACGCAGGTCCGATGATGGTTTGGCAGGTTTGGTGAAAGGGACATCATCAAACCTCGCCCAGACATAGTCGTTGTCGTAACCAAGGGCACGGTAATATTGGCGCGTTCGCTCCATATATTGAACTGGGGTTTCCGCTACGCTCATGTGAATTCTCCTCGAGACGCTAGCTTGGTCGTGCGGCGGGCCGGTATGAAAAGCCGATGAGGGCCAGCAACGCGGCGACGAGTGGTGCGAACGACAGCATCAGGACGGTCGACCAGCCGAAGGACGACAGCAGCCCGCCTGAAAGGAAGGAGCCGACGGTCATCGTGCCGAAGACCACGAAGTCATTGAGCGACTGAACGCGCGCCTTTTCCTCGGGGCGATGGCACTCCAGAACCATCGCGGAGGCGCCGATGAAGCCGAAGTTCCAGCCGATCCCGAGCAGGCTCAGCGTCGCCCAGAAATGCACGACATCGATCCCGAGCAGGCCCACCGACGAAGAGGCCGCAATCAGCACCAGCCCGACCGCGACGATCGCGGATGCACCGAAGCGCGTGATCAGGCGGCCGGTCCAGAAACTCGGGGCGTACATCGCGATGACGTGCCACTGCAGACCGAGATTGGCCGATTCCTGAGGCAGCCCGCAGAGCTTCATCGCCAGCGGGGCTGCGGTCATGAGGAAATTCATGAGCAGGTAGGAAACGACCCCGCAGATCACGGCCAGGATAAAGCGCGGCTGCCGGGCAATCACAGCGAGCGGCCTTCCGGCGTTGAGATGCGTTGCAGTCAGTGGAGGAAGCTCGACGCCCGCCAGAATGACCGCGGAGAGCGCGGCAACCGCCGCCTGGCCGACAAACGTCGCGGCAAAGAGGTACGGTGCCCACAGGTTCATGGTGTGCGTCACAAGCTGTGGACCGATCACACCGGCGAACACACCGCCAGCCATCACGGCGGAGAGCGCGCGCGGACGCCGTTCAGGTGCTGCGCAATCGGCCGCCGCAAAGCGGAAAGAGAGCACCACGGCCGCATAGACGCCGCCAAAGAAGGTCCCGGCGCAGAATAGCGGGAACGACGCGTTGAGTACCGCCAGGAGCGCAATCAAGCCCCGCGAGGACGCCGCTGCCTGCACCGAACAGAAATGTCGTGCGCCGGCCATAGCGCTGCGCGACAACGCCCGCCGGCAGTGTGCACAGAGCCATGCCGACGACAAAAACCGAGACCGGCAGCGTCGCAAGTGCCTTGGTGGGCGCCAGCATGTCGCCGACCACGGCCCCGGTTGCGTAGACGACCGTGGAGTTGGCGCCTGCGAAAGCCTGGGCGACAGCCAGCCTTGCGACATTGTTGCGCTCTAGGCGAATGGCGGTCGGCGCCTCATGGCTGGGAACGGAAAAATTGAAGTTCACGCTGCGGCTTGCTCCGCCGTTAGATGTCCGTCGACGGGACGTCGCCGATCAGACCAGTGGCCGATCCACCGGGCCGTGGATCACCGCGTCGGAGTTAAGGAGAAATCGCTGGACTTTTCCTCCTACAGATTGCCAATTTATGTCGATGAAACGTCACATTTCGCCAAGGAACGCCGGCTGGAAGACGGTCAATGCCCCGCAGGGCCTCGGATCACCGAAGCCTTTGATCGTTCGGGTGCAGTCTCTTCCCGCGAGGAGCTACTTCGCCGAACACAGTCACAGCTGGAATCAGCTGGTCTACGCGATCTCAGGCGCGCTCACCGTGAAGGCGGATGGACGGCGCGTCGTCATTTCTCCGGAACAGGCCGTCTGGCTGCCGGCCGGTACGAAGCATTCGGTCGGCTCGCTGATGGGAGCGGAATTCCGGAGCCTCTGGGTCGCCAATGCTGCCAGCCAAGGCATGACTTCGCGCACGACCGTCATCCATGTGTCCCCGCTCCTGCGGACGCTCATCGTGGAAGCCGCGTCGCTGAAAAGCGAGGATCGTCGCTACGCCGACCGCGTTATCGCGCTCATCCTCGATCAGTTGCGGCGGGCGACGCCGATCTCGGCAGCGTTACCTTGGCCCACCCACCCGGGCCTGCTGGCCCTCTGTGAAACCCTCTACGCCGATCCAGCGAATCCTCGCCGCGCCGAGAGATGGGGGCGCGAGATCGGCATGTCGCCGCGAACCTTGACGCGGCACTTCGAGCGCGAAGTCGGCATGAGCTTGCGTGCATGGCGTCAGCGTCTGCGCCTGCTCAAGGCTATCGAATTGTTGGGCAGCGACCTGCCGATCACAGAGATCGCGTTGCGGCTGGGTTACTCATCGGCCTCCGCATTCATATTCATGTTTCGCTCTGAAATGCGCGTTAGTCCCCTGCAACATCGGCGCAGTCTGGGCCACGCGGCCAGCAGAGGGACTTCATCAAGGCATCGATCCGGATCTCGAGATTCGCCCCGCCGGGCGCGCTGACCCTTCAGCCGCAGGGACTCGTTGGAAACCGCGGTTCGGTTCGGAACAGGCGGAATACGGTCGTCCGGACCAGGGGGACGCTCGCTTGTGCGCCGCTCTCAATGGCGAGGTAGACGCGAGCCGTCCCTGCCCCGTCATCCAGCAAAAACGACGACCATGATCGATCCCCAGGTCGTCAGCAGAATATTGGAGATCGGATAGGCGGGCGTGTAGCCAAGCACCACCACGGAGCTGCCCGAACGCTCCTGAATGGCCGCCATCGCGGCCGTCACAGTCTGTGCGCCGGTCAATGCACCGAGCAAGAGGATCGGGTTCATGCGCAGCACGAAATGGCCGAAGCAGAAGCCGACGATCTGCGGCAACAGGGTGACGATCATGCCGCCCAGCAGCAGCCCGATGCCCGACTCGCGTATCGCGGAAAGGAAGATCGGCCCGGCATGAATCCCGGTCAGGCCGACGAACGCCGCCAGTCCGAGCGACGTCATCAGGCTGATGGCGCCGTCGGGGATCCGGCCGAAATACGGCAGACGTGTGCGGAGATAGCCGACCAGAAGTCCGGCGAGCAGCGTGCCGACGCTGGTGCTCAGCGAGATGGTGATGCCGCCAACCGAAAAGCTTATGAGAACGCCAAGCAGGCCGCCGAGGAAAATCGCAAGCCCCAGCACCACGAAATCGATCGCGGTGCTCGGCGCAACGATGACGCCGATGCTCTTGGCCGCGTTCTGCACCACGGTTTCAGGACCCACGATGCTCAGCAGATCGCCGCGCTCCAGAACCGTGCCTGCAGCGATCGGAAGCGCTTCACCGCCCCGGCTCACGGAACGCAGATAAAGGCCGCGCGTCCAGTCTTGTTCCGACGCCTGTTGGAGGCTGCTGCCTGCGAGCTTCGCGCTGATCAGGAACACGTCCGCCGCGACCACGGGGATATCGAGGAGTTCCCGGTCCTCCACCTCCTCCCCGCGCGGTCCGATCAGCTCGACGATGATCTGGCGCGGCGCCGACAGCGCGACGACATCGCCTGCCGCGAGCACCGTTGCAGGCTCCGCCTCCAGGATGCGCTCGCCGCGACGGATACGGTGGATGAATACACGTTGCCCGGGCACGCTCGCTTCGGCGGCCGCAACTGTCAGTCCGATGATCGCAGCGTGAGCGTCCAGCCGGTAGGCGCGCAGTTCGAACTTGCGCCAGGCCGACGCGAGGCCGGGCTTGGCGCGCGTGATGCCCAGGGCCTGTTCCAGTTTGAGCGCTTCCGTCTTCAGATCGATCCTCAGCAGCGCCGGAACGACAATCGTGCAGAATGTGATCACGCCGGCATAGCCGAAGATGTAGCAGACCGCATCCGCGACCGCGATGTGCGAGACAAACAACGCGCGCTGTGCCTCGGACACAGGCAGGGAATTGACCGCGTCGGTCGCCGTACCCATTGCAGCGCTCTGGCTGAGCGCGCCCGACAGGAGCCCGGCGGCAAAGCCGGGGTCGAGCCGCAGCACGCGTGCCACGACGATCGCCGCCGCAAGACCGGTGAGGCTCACGACGATGGCCATCAGCATCGGCCTCAGCCCGTCGCGCTTCATCGCCAGCACGAATTGCGGACCGACCGAATAGCCGACCCCGAACAGGAACAGCAGGAACAGAAACGATTTGGTCATGCTCGAGACGGGTACATGCGCGAAATCGCCGACCGCGAGTCCTGCGAACAGCGCGCCCGTCACCGGGCCGAGGCTGAAAGCGCCGATCTTGAAGCTCCCGATCCAGTAGCCCGCCGCGATCACCAGGAACAGCGCGAGCTCCGGATAACGAACGAGAAATTGCGCCAGCCAGCTCAACATCGTCTCAACACGGTCCCGGGCCGCGACTATGTCATCATCATCACCAGCACCATGCCCCAGATCGTCAGCAGCGTGTTTCCGACCGCGTAGGTGACGGTGTAGCCGAGGCCGGGAATCTGGCTTTTCGCGCGGTCGTTGATCATGCCGAGCGAAGCGGTCGTGGTGCGCGCGCCGGAGCAGCATCCGAGCAGGATCGCGTCGTGGAAGCGGAACACGTATTTGCCGACGAACATCGCCAGGATCAGTGGCACGGTGGTCACGACGACGCCCCAAAGGAACAGGCTGAAGCCGAGCTTTTGCAGGCCGGCGACAAATCCCGGGCCCGAGGAGATTCCGACCACGGCAATGAAGACGTTCAGGCCGACCGAGTTCATGAACCACACGGTGGGTGACGGGATGCGGCCGAAGGTCGGATGCACGGACCGGAGCCAGCCGAAGAACAAACCGGAGATCAGCGCGCCGCCGGAGGTGGACAGCGTGAGCGGCACGCTTCCGATCTTGTAGACGAACGCGCCGACAAGAGCGCCGATCGCGATCGCGGCGCCGATGAACGCGACGTCGGCAACGTCGGTCGCGCGATCCGGCCGGCCCAGCAGCTTTGTGGTGGCGGCGACATCGGACGTGCGGCCGACCAGGGTGAGGATGTCGCCCCGATTGATCTTGGTGTTCGGCAGGATCGGAATCTCGGTCGCGATCGCGCCCCGGGCGATCCTGCGCAGGAATACACCGCGAGCGCCCGGTTCCTTCGCCAGTTGCTCCAGCGTCTTGCCGTCGACGTCCTTGCTGGTGACGTAGACATCGACGCCTTCGATCGGCACGGCCAGCAGCTCGCGATCGTCAACCTCCTCGGCCTGCTCGCCGATCAGCTGCACCAGCACATCGCGGCGCCCGGCGACGGCGACGACATCGCCGGCATGAATCACGGTGTGGGAGGTTGCCTCCACGATCTTCCCGCTTTGCCGGAGCCGGAGAACGAAGATGCGATGATCGGGAATCAGCGCCTCGGCCTGCTCGACCGTCTTGCCGACGACCGGCCCACGCTCGCTGACGCGGTAGGCACGCAAATCGAACTGGTGCCAGGCCGTGCCCGGGCCGCCCAGCTCCTTCTTGCCGCCATGCTCCTCCTCATATTTCTTGCATGCGGTCTCGAGATCGATCCCGAGCAGCGCGGGCCCGAGCAGCGCCAGCACGATCGCCGACCCAACCGTGCCGAAAATATAGGTCACGGCATAGGCGACCGGCATGGCATCGAGCAGCTTCTTGGCTTCGTCGGCGGGCAGACCAAGGCGATTGATGGCGTCGGTCGCGAGGCCCATCGACGCGGAAATCGTCTGCGAGCCGGCATAGAGCCCGATGGCCGATCCGACGTCGTAACCGGCGAGCTTGGCGCCGAGATACGCAGACAGCAGACAGAAGACGCAGACCACCGCCGCGAAAACCGCCTGCGGGACGCCGTCCTGCGCGATGCCGCGCACGAATTGCGGTCCGACACCGTAACCGATTGCAAACAGGAACATCAGAAAGAAGAACGGCTTCAGCGGCCCTGATATGGTGATCCCGATCTGGCCGATGATGACAGCGGCGACCAGTGTCGCGGTGACCGCGCCCAGTCCAAGCCCCTTATAGGTGAAGGAACCGAAATAGTAGCCCAGGGCCAGCGAGAGGAAGATCGCAATTTCGGGATAGGTGCGGAGCGTCTGGAAGAGCCAATCGATCATGATGTCACCCGTTCATGCTGTCCCGGGGCTTCGGCGTGCGCCCGCTTCGATCTCGTGCGGGGGTGCCGAAAAGGGCGAGCAACCGTATCGGTCGACATCAGACGGCGGTTGGCGAGCTGGATGTTGATCTATGTCAACTGCCGCTGCGAGAGCCTCGCGATTTCATGATCTTGCCGACACTACGCATGCGCCGCGCACTTGCATCGTGAGCGGCGATCCGTCGCAGCGATCGCATCGCCTGTTGACTTAGATCAAGGCTCGTAACCGGTCGCCGATCATGCTGCGCGCGATTGCGCAGGCAACAGAGCCTGTCGCCTCCATTCCAACAGCCTGCATCGCCCCCGGGAGTGTCAAATGGCCGATCTTCTGACCCTGAAGAAATTCGAGGCGTTGAGCCCCTTCGAGATCAAGGACGAACTGATCAACCTCGCCAAGAGCAATTCGAAGCGGAGCCAGATGCCCTTCCTGAATGCCGGGCGGGGCAATCCAAACTGGGTGGCCACGACGCCGCGCGAAGGCTTCTTCCTGCTGGGACAATTCGCCATCACCGAGAGCAAGCGGGTGATGGAACATCCGGCGGGCATCGGCGGCATGCCCCAGGCAAACGGCATTGCCGCGCGGTTCGAGGCCTGGCTCAAGCAGCACAAGGACATGCCGGGCGCGAGCTTCCTGACCGAGATGCTGCCCTTTGCGGTCAAGAAATTCGGCTTCGCCCCCGACGCCTTCGTCCACGAACTGGTCGATTCGATCATCGGCGACAATTACCCGGTGCCGGACCGCATGCTGGTGCACAACGAAAAGATCGTGCACGAATACCTGATGTGGGCGGTTTGCGGCGAGCCCCGGCCGGCCGGGAAATTCGACATCTATGCGGTCGAGGGCGGCACGGCGGCGATGTGCTACCTCTTCAAGTCGCTGAAGGCCAACCGGCTGCTGGTGCCCGGCGATACGATCGCGCTGGCGACGCCGATTTTCACGCCTTACATCGAGATGACGCACCTGGAAGACTACGACCTGAAGGTCGTTCAGATCAGGGCTCCGCAGGAGAACAAGTTCCAGTTCACCGACGAGGAAATCAAGAAGCTGGAGGATCCGAAGATCAAGGCCTTCTTCGTGGTCAATCCGTCCAACCCTCCGGGGATGGCGTTGAGCAAGGAGACGGTTGCCAAGCTGGCCAATCTGGTCAAGACCAAGCGCCCCGACCTGATGATCCTCACCGACGACGTCTACGGCACCTTCGTGCACGGCTTCCGTTCGCTGCTGGGCGAGCTGCCGCACAACACCATCGGCGTCTACTCCTATTCGAAGTATTTCGGCTGCACGGGATGGCGGTTGGGGGCCATCGCCATCAACGAGGACAACATCTTCGACAAGATGATCGCCAAGCTTCCGGACGACGCCGTCAAGGCGCTCGACAAGCGCTACGGGCCGCTTACGCTCGAACCGCGCAAGCTCAAGCTGATCGACCGCATCGTCGCCGACAGCCGCGACGTGGCGCTCAATCACACCGCGGGATTGTCGTTGCCGCAGCAGGTGATGATGAGCCTGTTCTCGCTCGCGGAGATGATGGACGTGAACAAGGCCTATCAGGCTGCCTGCATGGAGATCGTCAACAAGCGCCTGTGGTCGATGCTCGACGGCCTCGGGCTGGCCGACAAGCTCAGCCCGAATCCGAACTATGATGCCTACTACGCCCTGATTGATTTCGAGTTCTGGGCCCGAAAGAACATCGGCGACGATGCGGTTGAATATCTGAAGAAGACCGTCCATCCGCTGGACCTGGCGTTCAGGCTGGCCGAAGCCCACGGGATCGTGCTGCTGAACGGCGGCGGCTTCGATGCGCCCGAATGGTCGCTTCGCGTCTCGCTCGCGAACCTGCCTGACGATGTCTATGACGACATCGGGCGCGGCGTTCGGACCATCGCCAGAGGCTATCGCGACGCCTACGAAGCAGCGAAGGGCGGAGCCGCAAAGCGCTGACAGCGGCGCTTGCCGCGCATCGAGCGTCTGATCCGGCAGTGCTGAAGCAAAGCAAGAGCCCCGGCGATGGTGCCGGGGCTCAATTTACATGGGATCGCGAAGATCAGTATCTCGCGACGACCGGCCCGCCGAACCGATAGTTCAGGCGTATCGTCAAGAGATCCACGTCTTGTCCGATCCGGTTGGCAGCACCCGCCACGATGGGATTGACCACCGAGAACGTGTTGTTCGCATCGCCCATGAACAGGCGGTCATATTCGAGCCCGACGGACCAGTTCGGGGTGAAGCCGTATTCGAAGCCGACGCCGACCGTACCGCCCCAACGGGTCGACGTTGCCGACGCCACCCCAATTCCGCCCACCGTGGTCCAGATGTCGTAGCGATTGCTGGTGACCGCGGCACCGCCCTTCACGTAGAACAGCGCGGCATCCCAGGCCCAGCCGAGCTGGCCGGTGAAGAGACCCAGCCCGTCGGTCTTCGTTGTCGTCGAGAACCTCGGATCGACCAGGCTGAGGCGCGAACTCTTGAGGTCCGCCCAATCACCCTGTCCTTCCAGGCCGAAGACAAACTGCCCTGCCTGCCAGCGATAGCCGAGTTGTCCGCCGAAAACGCCACCGGAGCGCGAGCTGCACCCGTCGGCCACGACACCTCCCAGGGCGGGGAGGAAATCCCAGCAGGTGCGGCTCTCACCCCAACCGCCATTCGCACCGATATAGAAGCCGGTCCAGTTGTAGACCGGCGGAGGGACCGGCACAGGCGCCGCCTTGACGGCCATGTCTGCCGACAACGCCGGCGTCGCCATGCCGACAATAGCGGCGACAGTAAGCAAAAATCTCTTCATGGAATGATCTCCGGGTCTCTTCGCGTTAATCGAGAAAAGCAGTCCTTGCGCTCGCCCAATCGGGGCAGTGGTCGAAGCCTAGATGTGAGTCACGAAAAGCCACGTGCCAAAATGGCAACACCCAAGGGCAAACGAACACCGTGCTCGGGCTCTGCGTTCAACTTCGGTGCAGCACGAAGCTCGTTATGTCGAAGGGGAAGCGCCGAGCCGGCTCACTGTTCAACGAGCCAATCGGCGATGTTCTGCGAGGGGATCAATTGCCTGGGGAGGTGCGGATTGATGGTGCCGGCAAACACGACCAGCCCTTCGTCCAGTTTTGACCGTGCGAACGCCTTGGCTTCCGATTCGCTGGCAAATGTCCTGGTCTCGCGAGGACTGCGCGCCCTTCGAGCCAGCAGACCACGTCGGCGAATCTCATAAGTGACATACCAGATGGCCGACACCGCGACACCGGGCAAGAGCAAACAGCCTTAGCGACACACCATCTGGGCGGTGGCCGCGCCTTGACCTTGGTCAAGGGCCCGGACCGTAAAAATACGGGCGCCGCGGCCCGAGTTGAGGGAGAAGCGATTCGATCGGAAGCGCGAGTGAACCACAAGCCTGCCGACCGTTGGCATCGCCGGCTTCACCGCCGCCCCGAGAAGGACAGGATGCCGTCCGCTGCCTGCGCGTTCGCAACGACGATGATCAGCGCCAGTTCTTTTGCATCGCATTCATAACGGTGTCCGCCTTGTGCGACTTGCAGTACTTGCCGATGACCTTGCCGTTTCGCTCGACGTAGCGAAAATCGACGACGGTCAGGTTCTTCGATGCGCTGAAATAGCCCGACATCCAGGAGCTGATCAGCGTTTGTCTTTCCTGGTCCGACTCCAGCAGTTGCTTGCAGGTAATGAGGGAGAGATCGACGACGACTTGCGCTTTGGCCACGACGCACGTGGCGAGCAGTGCAACGGTCGCAACGGCAAGAATCGATGGTTTCATTGTTATCTTCCAACCCTGTTTGATCACTGGCCGGCCGTAGAGCGCTCAAGGCCAGCCATCACGGTCTGAGTGGGATTAATCGCGCACCACGCCTTCACGCTTGCGACATTTCGCGCATACGCGTTGAGATCGACAAAGACGTATCCCTTCTTTTGATTGAACCAGCCGCTCATCCAGGCAGAAAATACGGAAGAATCGCCCGGGGACATGGCGAGGTATTGCGAGCAAGTTATCCGCGCCATATCGATGCTCGTCTGCGCTTGCAGCGGACCCGACAACGCCGCACCGGCAAGAGCCAGGCACACAGTGATTTTGTTCATTCGATTTCTCCCAAGCTCCGTGCACAGTGATTTCTATCCAGCGATCTGCGCCCTCACTGACAGACAAGGACCGGAGTCTTTGCTTGCGTCAGCACCTTGTTTGTCACACTGCCGATGAGAAGCTTGGAGAGCCCGCTCCGCCCGTGCGATGACATAACGATGAGATCGCAGCCCTTATCCGCGGCTGCTGCGATGATGGCTTGATGGGGTTGCCCGCTCTCGGCCTGGCTTGTCTCGCAGGGAACGCCGGCCTCCCTGGCCGCGTGTGCGGCACGATCCAGCGCGCTCGTGGCCTCTTCCTTGCGTATCTCGGCAAATCTCGCGAGCAGATCACGGTACCGCCCTCCTATTTCCGAGAGCGGCTCAACGACGAAGATGACTGATACTTTGGCTCCGACGGATTTCGCCAGTGCCAACCCGTGCTTCACCCCTTGCTCCGCCAGTTCCGACCCATCTGTCGGAATGAGAACGTGCCGGTACATGCTTCCACCTCCCGGTTATCTGGATGACGTATCGCCGCCCGCCGAATGCAGGCTGAACCTGAGCCTCGGACCCGTCCTTGAGATAGATCAATCCATCGCTCAGTGCCGCACCCCGGACGCTGGTCGTCGCGCGGCGGAGGCACCTTCCACCTGAGGCAGGGCGAATCGAGCCCGAGCTCAGCGCAGCGAGATCGTAAGCCCGCCCAGATTGGCAGCGAATTCCAATCCTGCCTTCGGCCCCTTGAGCATCAGAACCACGCCGTGTTCATTTCGCAGGCTCACCCCGCCTACGCCACCAGCCCATGCGCCACCGGCTCCGACCAGCGCGTAGCTGCCGGCGAAATCGTTGACGTCCCTGATGCCTGAGGCGGTGCCCTCCAGCCAGGTCACCGACGCACCGGCGGTCACGCCGAGGCTGAAGCCGGACGCGATGAACCGATAGTGCCGCCCGCGATAGGTCAACGTGCCGCTGCCGCCGCCGCCGCCCACGACGAGCGCCGCCTTCACGAACTTGACCTGGACGTGGCCGACGGCCTGCGCGAAGCATGGCGCGACCAAGAGGACCATCGCGACAAGCGCCAGTATGACGGAACGGATCATGGATCGCGTCACTGCAGCCCCCTCCTCGCTCAGGGATTTGTCGGATCCACTTTCTTCCAGGTCTGATCCGGATCGAAAGCGATCATGCGCTTGGCGAGGAAATCGGTGCGTGAACCGAGATCCTTCTGATAGACCGTGCCTGCGTGGTTGACCAGGAAGGTCATGACGCCGGAATTGCCGTACTCGGCGGGATAGGCGACCAGCGCGAATCCACCGATCATCTTGCCCTTCACGACATAGTTCAGCGCGCCGCCCGGGGCGTCGGAGCCCTGTGCCTTCAGGATCCGATAGTAGTAGCCGTGGTACGGCATGCTCTGCTCGCCGACCTTGTAGCCTTCCGCGGCGGCCTGGGCGGCCAGTTCGCCGAGCGGGCTTGGATCCTTGTCGTCGCGCCAGAACAACCCGTCCGTCTTGCCCGGCCTGCTGACGATGCGCTGGGCATAGGCGCCCACACCCTCGCCGCGATCCTTCTCTGCGTATTCGTTCTGCGCGTCGACATAGGCAAGAGAGGTCTGGATCGCGGCCAGCTCATTGCGGCCGATCCTGCGGTAGAGGATTTCGCGCCGCCCCGCGGCCGCGTCGAAACTCCAGCCGTCATTGTTGTTGACGAGCGGGATCGGGAACGGGAAATCGTCCCTCCCCAGAATCAAGGTGGCCTTCTTGTTGCCGTCAGCCTTGATCGAATGCTTGGCGTCGTAGGCAGAAAGAAAGCTCTCTCGCGCATTGGCGTCGGCGACATCGTCGCCCGACTCGATGATATCGGCGGCATCGCGGCCCAGCACCTTCAGCATCGCCCGGCTGGTGCCGGCCTTGACGGCGGTTGCCAAGGCAGACGCCGCGTCTTCCGGATTGGGGAAGCCTTGCTGCGCGCGCGCAGGAGACAGCAACAGGGCGAGTGCGATTGCCGCGGCCACGCCGATGGAGGCAATACGATCCAGTCGCGAGTACGAGGGGCCTGTCATCGTGATGCCTCCGACGGGGATGGAATCTTCGCGCCGGCGGCAAGCCAATCGTTGTAGCTGCGGAACTTGAGTCCGAGCTTGTCGTAATAGACCCTGAGATAGCCGTCGGCGCCACGCGTCACCGCCGCCGGCATGACCTGCTCGACCTCCTGCGCCATCACGCCGACATAGGCTTTGCTGCTACCGAGATAGCTGAAGCGATAGTAGCCGAGGCCGTTGGCGAGATGTCCGAGCAGTTCGATATCGTGCTTGAGCGCGATGTCGGAGCGTCGTCCACCGCCGCCGCCGCCGCGGAAGCCGCCACCTCCGCCACCACCGCGGAAGCCGCCTCCGCCGCCGCCCTGGAAGCCGCCCCCGCCACGGCCGGCAAAACTTGCGCCGCCGCCGCCGCGCGGCATGCTGGCCATGCTCGATCGCCCGCGCGCCGATGCCGCCGCAGCTGCCCGCCCGGACGATACGTTCATGGCGCCACCGCGACTGCCACCGCCACGATTCGCCGCAGCTGCGCGGTTACCGGCATTGCCGCGGTTGGCGGCCTTGGCGCGATCGCCGCCGCCCTTGGCCTTGTTGCCGGCACCGGCGCGGTCGCCGCCCTTGGCGCGATCGGCGGCACCGGCACGGTCACCGCCTTTGCCGCGATCGCCCGCACGGTCTCCGCCGCGGTCGCCTCCACGGTCTCCAGCCCGATCTCCCGCTCGATCTCCGGCGCGATCACCGCGGTCTCCTGCCCGGTCACCGGCGCGATCTGCGCCCGGGCGATCGCCGCCGGGCTTGAGAACCTGCTGACCATCGCGGCCGCGAAAATCCATCCGATCGCTGGCACCGGCCCGATTGGCGTTGCCGCCGAAGCGCTGCTGGACGTTGCTGTTGTTGTAGCGGACACCCTGGCGATGCGCCGGATTATGCTGCCAGCTGTTCCCGATATTGTTGACCCGGTTGAAATTGTTCACATAGACGTTGCGATTGCCCCAGTTGAAGCCGCCGCCCCAATAATTACCCCAGCGTCCGATCGCCCATCCGGCGCCGAAGGCAAGACCTGCCGCGATCACCCCGGCGCCGATATAGGACGGATAGCCGAAATAGTACGGCGGATAGTCTGCATAGGGCCACGCGCCATAGACCGTCGCGGGATCGTAATAGGGCACGTAGACGGTGTTCGGATCGGTCTGCTCGATGACGATGACCTGCTTGCTCTCCTGGGTCTGGACGCTGACCTTCTGCTGCTTGGTCGTCACCAGCTTGTTGTTGGCCTGCGCCTTGCTGCGCAGCCGCTGGATCGCATCCATGACGTCGGGCTGCTGCGCCAGCACGGCATCGCCCAGATTCTTCGTCCAATCGATCTTGTCGCTCATCATCGCGAGCACGTCGGCGGTGCTCGCGAGCGCCTTCACGCTGTCATCCCAGGCCTGCTTGTCGACCTCGGCCTTCAGCGCATCCCCTTTCAGGCTCTTGCGCTCCTTGAGCCAGCGATCGGCCTGCACGACCTCGAGCGGATAGGTCGATGCCGCCAGCACGTTGGCGAGCAGCGAGTCCGGGTAAAGCGCGACCGGCGCCACCAGGGCTTCCAGCTGTTCCGGCTTCAGGAGCTGATCGGCAGGCTGCGTTGTTGCCGCGGCCGGCTGGCCGGCCTGGGCCGGCGGCTTGTCGGCGGTCTGCGCGAATGCGGCAACGGACGTCACCGACACCAGCAAAACCGCCAGCAGAGTCTTGCCCCAACGAAACATCGCGACCTCCATCGACACCAACGGTCAACAGCATCGGCCACGGTCCCGGCCCCTCCTTGATCAAGATCAAGGAAACTGCCCTTCCGTTCGACTTTCGGTTCAGCTTTCGACTTGACCCGGCTGTCGCGACGCAAGGTGGATGCGGCGATCGTGAATCAGGTTCTCGAGCCGATGGGCCGCAACGTTCACCGCCGTGACGGCGCGCTCGGCCTTGTCGTCCGCGACCGGCTGGTCGCGCTGCGTTCGCAGCAGCTGGTCGATTTCGCGCTCGATCTCTGCCAGCTCCGACTCACGCCCGGCCGCCCGGACCCGAGGCCCCAGCGCGTAAAGCGTGTCGAGCGCCTCCTCGCGGCTCGGTGTCTCGACCGGTCGGAGGAATTTCCACGCTGCCGCAAGCACGGACGCAAGTCCACCGGCGATCATCGGCGCCAGGAAGATCGCATTGCCCCACTGGTCGAGAAAACTCTCCCTGGTCCCCTCATAGACCGCCGCCGCCCCCGGATGCACCGGGATGTAGGCGCCTGCGTCGGTATCGGGCGTCGCGATCTGGGAGAGCGCCGGCAGCTCGGCAAGCAGATCCCGACGCGCATTCATGATCGACTGCGTCAGGTCGCCGATCAGGTCATTCCCGAGCTTCTTCTGTGCCACCAGATAGAACGACGTCTGCAGCGTCGTCAGGTCGTCGGCAGGAACAGGCGGCGAGCCGCGCAAGGTCCCCTTCGGTACGTCGAAGCTTTCATAGGCGCGCTCTTTTTCGGCGATGGCTCCGGCGGACTCGATGGCGATCATCACCGGGCCGGCTCGCGTGGTGCGCGAGAAGACATTGCGCAGCAGCGAAAGATACTTTTCGGTCAAAGGTATGACGAGCAGGATCGCCCGCACTTCCTTGGCATCGAGCGCCCGGCGCGCGTCCGCGGGGGCGAGCGGCTTGAACGTCACGCCCGCGCGCGTCAGATCGTATTCGTCGGTCAGCACCTTGATCAGCTTCTGATTGGCTTCTGCGCCGATCACACCGATCGCGGCGCGTTTCAGCTCCGCCACGTCAGATATCGCAGCGCCGGGCGGCGCGACCAACAGGACGGTGGCGTGGGCCAACACGATAACGGCCTGGGCCTGCGAGAGATCGCCGACGTCTCCACGGACGACCGCAAGGTCCACCTTTCCGGACGCGAATGCCTTGGCGGACTCAAGCGGTCCCGGCGTCTGGACCAGGCTGAGCCGGACTGGCGCCTTCGACTGGGCGAACTTTCCTGCGATCGCCGAGACCAGCCTGCCGGCCTCGCCGTCCAGCGACCCGACTGCGATCGTCAAGGTCGTCGGCTGCTCGTACCAGCGATAGGCCAGCAAGCCTGCGCCGCCAACCAAAAGGACGAGGCCGGCCACCAGGGCGATGCGCAATGACCTCGGCAACCTGCTGGGATCCACGGCGCGCTACCCAATCGGTCCGGCGTCAGCCGACAACGGTCCGGCGGCGCTGAGCCGGCACGGGGAGCGGACGCCACTAGATCTTGCAACGATGATAGTTGACCTCCATCCCCTCGATGCCCGGGAACTGGCGCGTAATCGTATCGTCGTCGACGGCCTTAAGGAAGAACTGCACATTCGATACCATGATACCGGACGCGCAGCCGACGACGATGTTGATGGTCTGGCCGTCGTCCTTGCGCGATTTGATCTTGCAGTTCTCGAACTTGCTCCGGAGGCGATCGGGCTCGGCGATGAATCCGCCGCCATAGACGCCTGAGAAGTTCGTGAAGGTCAGCTGGTTCGCCCTGCCCTTGTGGGCGAACACCTTTCGGCATTGCTCGGCGCTCGTGGCCCAGGCACCCGTGAGATCGAAAGCGTGCGCGCAACCCGGAAATCCGAAGATCATGCCCGTCGCCACGATTGCGCGAAACTTACAGTCCGGTTTCATATGCTGTCTCCCTGTTCGCGCCCGTCAGTGACCGCTTAACACCAGCGTCTGGATCGGCAGCAGCAGGGCTTGAATCCGAAGCAGCAAGGCATGAACGAGTGCTGTCGCGTCGACGGCGTGCAGGGCAAGGCCTTTCAACGTGCCGGTTTTCGGATCGTCAATCACGTCATGATTGCTGGTGTAGGCATTGACGATGCAAGTGCTGCCTGGTGTCACGCCGTCAAGGCCGCCCTTGTAAAGCGGCTCCAGGAACACGAGGATCGAACCTGGCTTTTGCAGGCTCTGCGGGTCGATCAACAGCTCGCTGGCCCGAAACTGGCCGGCGGCGATGAAATCCTGCACGCTGGTGACGACCAGCGGAATGATCACCCAGGGTTTCGACATACAGGTGGCCTCCGCGACCATGCCGGGCTTCATCACCTGGGCCTCGATCTGCCCGAATCCCGCCTGCAACCTGTTGCGGCCCGCTTCCTCCGGTATCAGGATTCCGGCCGGCCGCATGATCTGGGCGACGAGGTCCCCGGGGCGAACGAGGAATTGCTCGACGCGGCCATTGACGCCGGCACGGACGAAAGTCTTGTCGAGATCCACCTGCGCCTGCGCTCGCGCGGCCTCGGCGCTCGCCTTCTCGGCCGGCAACAGCGTGGAGACCCGCAACGCCGCCGATTCCTTGGCGGCGCTGGCGGCATCGACGCCGGACTGCCGCTGATCAACCAGCACCTGCAGCTTCTCGATGTCACGTTGCGGCACAATGCCGGGATTGCGGCGCTGCAACTCGCTCTTCACCTCCAGCTCGTCCTTGGCCTGCTGCAAGGAGGCTTTCGCCTCCCCGATCTGAGCGTCCGCCTTGACGACGTCGGCCTGCGCCGCGATCAACGACGCATCGACCTCGGCGATCTTTCGCTTGGCGGTCTCGAGCGCGGCCTCCTGCTTCGAACTGTCGAGCCGGAACAGAACGTCGCCTTTCTTCACCGGCGCGGTGAAGTCGACATTGACCTCGACGACACGTCCGGAGCCTTCGGGCAGGATCGGCACTGTCCTGAAGTAGATCGCCGCCGAGGTTGTCGAAGGGTGAAAGTAGAAGATCATCGTGATCAGCGAGATCGTGAGCATCAGGCAGCCGGTGATCCCCCATCTCAGTTCATACCAGACAGAGAAGAACGTGATCTCCTTTCCGAACCGCTTGCCTTGCCGATAGCGGCGGTAGAGGTAATCCGGCAGGATCGTCACCAGCGAGCAGATCATCAGCTCAAGCATGGTTGTGCACCTCTTGCTTCGCGGGCGCCCGGACGTCGGGACTGCCGTTAGGTACGGATTCGGCTTCCGGTTCGGCAGCGCCCGGAGTGGCGTCTGCTATGCGCTCGACGGAATCGGCGATGCTGCGCATCGGCGTGCCGAAATCCGGCAGGTCGATGAGTGCCAGCAATAGGCCGGCGACCCAGAAGATATGCATGTGGGTGAAAAGCGATATCAGGCCGAGGACGGCGACGATCTCAAACTGAAGTTTCTGGCTCTTGTGCGCCATGCGCTCCGGCAGGCTGTGCAGCTTCCAGTACAGAGTGCCGACCCATAAGACGGTGGCGACAAGGAAAATGCCCATCACCACCATCAGGGTGTCCGACCCGTCGGCGCCGGGAATGAAAAACGGCAGATGGTGGGGGGCCGCCGGATGCATCTGTTCGCTCAAGCCAAGTCTCCCGGTCGCAATAACACCGCAAGCGAATCTTGATTGACACTGCTGACGATCCTATCGCGCTTGCTTGATCTGGATCAAGGAAGCCGGTCGGCTCATCCCTACCGTTCCGGGGGCAAGGTGGAAGATCGGGCTTAGGAGTCCCCAGCCATGCGAGACAAGATCGATGATCTGATCCCCAAGGCACACGAAATCCAGAAGCAGGCGGCGCTCAAGGAAGCGGAGAAAGCCGAGGAGCACGCCAAGCGTGCGGCTGCCATCGAAGCCGAGAAGCGCGCGTTGATCGAGCGGCTGAGCAAGCCCTCCGGGCTCAGCGAGGACGAGAAGGTCAAGCTGGCGTCGACGGTGATTCAGCGGGCGGTGCGCAACGGGTTGAGCGAAGTGCAAGTCTATCGCTTTCCCAATACGCTGTGCACCGACAAGGGGCGAGCCATCAATCAGATGGAGTCCGGCTGGGAGAAGACGCTGACGGGTATCCCTAAGGAAATATACCAGCTTTGGGCTGACTACCTGCAGCCGCGCGGCTACCGCATCCGCTATCAGATCGTCGATTACCCCGGCGGCATGCCCGGCGATATCGGAATCGTCATTGCCTGGGGCGACTAGTTGAAACGATGGACGGATATCCATGGCGAAAGACAAGCCCGCTGGGAAGATGAAGCGCAAGGACTATGAGGAAGAGCTGAACAAGCTGCAGATCCAGCTCTGCCATCTCCAGGAATGGGTGAAAGCGAACAATCTCAGGGTCATCATCCTGTTCGAGGGACGCGATGCGGCCGGCAAGGGCGGAACGATCAAGGCCTTGACCGAGAAGGTCAGCCCGCGCGTGTTTCGCGTGGTCGCCCTGCCCGCGCCCTCGGATCGTGAAAAGTCTCAACTTTTTATCCAGCGCTACATGCAGCAGTTTCCGGCGGCCGGCGAGATCGTGATCTTCGATCGCAGCTGGTACAATCGCGCAGGCGTCGAATATGTGATGGGGTTCTGCTCGCCGGCGGAGCACAAGCGGTTCCTCTCGCTCTGCCCGCAGATGGAGCAATACATCATCGAGGGCGGCATCATCCTGATCAAGCTGTGGCTCGAGGTCGGGATGGACGAGCAGGAGCGCCGCTTCAGGGCGCGGATCGACGATCCGCTGCGGCAGTGGAAGCTGAGCCCGATGGACACGGAATCCTACCGCCGCTGGTATGATTACTCCCGCGCGCGCGACCTGATGTTCAAGGCGACGAGCTCGAAGCACGCGCCCTGGAACGTCATCCGTTCCGACGACAAGCGGCGGGCGCGGCTGAACTGCATCGCGTTCCTGCTGAAGACGATTCCTCACGGACGAGTCAAGCGCGACACGGTCAAGCTCCCCAAGCGCTCCAACAAGGGTCGCTACAATGATCAGGCCGGGCTGCGCGGAATGAAATTTGTCGAGGAACGCTACTGAGAGGACAGGCCGCGCAGGGCGCGCGGCCGGCCTCCCTTAGACCTACTTCAAACGGATGGAAACCCCGCCCACGGCGGCCGAGACTTCGGCGCCCACCTTTGGGCCGCTGAGCTGCAGGATCACGCCATTGGCGTTCTGCAGTTGCACGCCGCCGGCGCCCGCGGCGATCGCCCCACCGGCGCCTGCAGCGCTGTAGGAGCCTTCGATCGAGGCTGGCCCTCTGAGATTGAGGGCGCGCCCGACAAGCTTGGTGGTCGAAGCGCCGATCGTGAAGCCGACGCTCATGCCCGACACCGTGAACGGATAGTGCTTGCCGCGCAGGGTCAATACGCCCTCGCCGCCTCCGACACCAACGATGAATCCACCCTTGGTGAAGATGACGGCGACCGAGCCGGTCTCAGCCAGCGACGGCGTGCTGAAGCCGGCCAATCCAACCGCCAGCGAAACAAGAACTCCGATCAAACTCACTTTCCTCATCATGTCCCTCCAGGAACCGGTTGCGTTACGCCTTGTTGCGCAAGACTCATCGCCGCAAGAATGCGAAGACGCCTTGCGGACTCTCCTTCGTCTATGATGCAGCCTTGAACTTCGGCGCGGCCGCTCGCGGCTTGCCCATCCTGGCCAATGCCTCGGTCGTCACGAGCTTCAGGCCCTCGGCCGCGTCGTAGCCATGGATCTCCTTGACATCCAGCTTGCGCATGAAATCGATGGTCTCCTGCGTGATGACCTGGCCAGGGACCATGATCGGGAAGCCCGGCGGATAGGGAATCACGAAGTTGGCGGAGACGAGAGCGGGCCCGTTCTTCAGGCGCCTGTCGATCTCGGGATCGTGCAGGCGAATATATTCGCATCCTGCCGCGTCATAGGCCGAATAGAACCCGCCGCGGATGTCGCCCTCATTCGTCTTCGCGCCGGCATCGCCGCGATAGGCGTCGTGGAAATGCGAGAAGTTCGGCAGATCGGGGACATCCTTCATCAGGCTGTTGACCCGCATGTCGAAGTCGACCCTGGCGTTCGCGCCGCCCTTGGTCAGGCCGCGATCGATTTCGCCGGAGATTTCGGCCAGCACCCGGACGAGATGCGCGACATCGCTCCGGGTGTTGTTGATGTTGGACTGGATCAGGACCGAGTTGCGCGAAGTCTTGTTGACCTGGATGTTGTAGCGGCTGGCGAGCAGCCCCTTGAACGACGTTCCGTCGTACCCGGCGGTGCCGCAGACCAGCGTCATGCGGGTCGGATCGAGGCAGAACTCGTCGTCGTTCAGGCTCTTCAGGGCGCTCGCCCAGTTGGTCCCGGCCGCCAGATAGTCGGTGAATCCGCTCTGGCGGTATTGCTTCGGCACCATGGCATCCGCACCGAGAACGCGGAAATATCTCGAAATCAACGGATTGGTGTTGACCGCGTTGCGGATGGCGAACGCGATCTCCATGGCATTGGCCACCAAACCGTAACCCTCGAGCTCCATCTGCCGGCGCGAGACGTCGAGGCTGGCGATCAACTGCTGGTTCGGGCTGGTCGAGGCGTGCGTGAATACGGCCTCCTTGAACTGCGCTTCGACGGTGTGGAATTCGATGTCCTTGACCGCCAGCATCGAGCCCTGGCGGATCGCCGACATCGACTTGTGCGTCGAGTTGGTCTGGTAGACGCGCAGTCGGATCTGGCGCGGATCGGGGATCAGCCTGGTCTTGAGCAGAACCTCGTCGGACGGATTCTTGCCGAGCTCGGCCTGCTGCTTCTCATAGGCGGCGACCGACTTGGGATCACGCATCCAGGCTTCGATCTCATTCGCCGCGCCCATCGCGGTTCGCCGCCTCAGGAACGGCGAAAACCGCGCGAAGCCGAACCAGGCCTCGTCCCAGAGGAAGATCAGGTCAGGCTTGATCGCGAGGCATTCCTCCATCACCCGCCGCGTGTTGTAGATGTGGCCGTCGAAGGTGCAATTGGTCAGGTCGATCAGCTTGACCCGGTCGAGCCGGCCATCCGCCTTCGCGTTCAGAAGTGCCTGCTTGATCGTCTGCAACGGCACCGCGCCATACATCGAGTATTCCGTCATCGGGAATGCCTCGACGTAGAGCGGCTGCGCGCCCGCCAGAACCATGCCGTAGTGGTGCGACTTGTGGCAATTGCGGTCGACGATTGCGATGTCGCCTGGACCCAGCAGCGCCTGCACCGCCATCTTGTTGGATGTCGAGGTGCCGTTGGTCACGAAGTAGACGCGGTCGGCGCCGAGCGCGCGCGCGGCCTTCTCCTGCGCTTTCTTGATGTTGCCGGTCGGCTCCAGCATGCTGTCGAGGCCGCCGGTGGTCGCGCTGCTCTCGGCAAGGAACAGGTTCAGCCCGTAGAATTCGCCCATGTCGCGGATCCAGTCCGACTTGAACACGGACTTGCCGCGCGCGATCGGCAGCGCGTGGAAGGTGCCGATCGGCCGCTGCGCATATTTCTTCAGATTGTCGAAGAACGGCGTGTCGAAGCGATCCTGCACGCCCTCCAGAATTGAAAGGTGCAATTCGAGGATATCCTCGACCGAGTAGAACACCCGGCGCACCACATCGGCTTCGGGATTGCCGGCCAACTCCTCGACGTCGCGATTGGACATGAGGTAGAGGTCAAGCTCGGGGCGGACGCGCTTCAGGATATGGGCCAACCGGAGCGCGGACGCGTCGGACTCCTCGTTCAGCCCCATGGCGCCGGTCATGGCGCGAAGCACCGGCGCATCGTGGCGCGAGCGCAGCCCGAAGCCTTCATTGATCACCACCGCCGCAATATTGGGGTTCAGCATGGCCGCACAGAAGGCGTCCTCGAGGTTGCCCACGACCACGGGCTCATAGATGAAGGCGTCGACCGGGCGCCGCAGCTTGCGCCATTCCGCCAGGAGCCCCGGCCAGTTGCTGGCCGGCACCCCGGTCACGATCAGGGTCTCGAAGTAAGGACGGCGCGCCGCCGATTGCCCCAGAGTTGGCGGAAGCAGATCGGGAACGTCGCCATTGCCCTCGTCCTGCGTGCTCCAGTCACCTGCATGCTGGCGGAAGGATTTTGTCTGAAGTGCCTGGGCGATCCGCGTCGCAAGCATATGCGAGGTGGCGGCGTCGCCCGCCGCCGCGGCCTCCTTCAGCGCCGCCATCAAACGAAGGCCCGGATAACCGTGAAACTCCTCCGTCACCGCAAGCGCCGACAGAGCCGCGTCATACGCCGCACGGTCGCCGCCCCTGCTCCACGTCTTTGCCGCCTCAACCAGATCGCGCCAATTGTCGGCCCGTCCGCCGGGCCCGGAGAAGAACTGGTCGATGCGCTGCTGTGCCGGCTTCGCCTCGTTGGCCATGAGTGTCTCCCGATCTCGTGATCTCAGCGCTGGTTCTGTCCAATCGTACAAACCGGGCCCATCGCGCCCTTTGATCCAAGTCAAGCTGCAAGCTGGATTGAGACAGACCCCCAAGCGCGCGTGATCACTACGTCTTGCGACGCAACAAGGGCTGGAGTGTCGCAGCGGTCCGCACCGCCGCGCACGCTAGATGCTTGCCTGCGGCTTTCTGTTGCTCAATACGCTGTCGAGCGTACGCGTCCAGTCGCCGCTGTCGGTCTTGTCGGCAAGACCGTCCGCCCGAAGCAGATCCCGCAACTGCGCGTGCGCGCCCACGATGCAGAATGTGATCTGGCGCGATGCGAGCTCCTGATGAAGGTCGTGCAGCATGCGCGAGCCCGCAAGGTCGATGAACGGCGAGGCCGACAGGTCACAAGCCACCAGCTTGACGTCGGGCGACGTCCGAAGCGCCGCCAGCACCGTTTCCAAGATCGTCTCGGCATTGACATAAAGGAGCGAGGTCTCCGGGCGGAACGCGATGATCCCGGTCAGGGGCTCGACGTCATCGTGTCGCGCCCGGTCAGAATAGCGCCCACTGCCGGCTTGACGGCCCAGAAACGCGATATTGGGCTGCGACGCCCGCAACAGCAGCAGGAAGATCGAGGCGACGGCGGCCAGCAGCACGCCCTGCAATATCCCGAGGAACAGCACGGACACCAGCGCGATGATAGCGGCATAGAAATCGATCCGGCTGATCCGCCACATCCTGGCGAGCGCCGCAATATCGACCAGTTTGTAGACCGCTGAGAAAACGATCGCGGCGAGCACGGTCTTCGGCAGATTGGTCAAGAGGCCCGTGAAGAACAGCAGGCAGAGCGCGAGGGTTGCCGAACAGAACACCAGCGCCAGCGGCGTGCGTGCGCCGGCGGCGTCATTCACGGCCGACTGCGACAACCCGCCGGCAACGGGATAGCCATGCCCGAAGGCCGCGGCGAGATTGGCCGCACCGAGTCCCAGAAACTCCTGCCTGACATCCAGCGGGTAGCCGTGCTTTGCCGCAAAGCTTCGCGCGGCAGACACCCCTTCCACATAGGCCAGCACGAGGCATCCGGCAGCGATCGGAAAGAGATCGTCAAATTCGAGCAGACCAAATGTCGGGAGCGACATCGTCGGCAACCCGGTCGGGATCGGCCCGGTCACCGGCAGTCCCATTTGCGCGAGCCCGAGCGCGGAGACCATCAGGATCGAGAGCGCGACCACCGCTAACCCGATGGGCTTTCCCGGCAGCCTCTTCTCGCCGAGCAGGAGCAGCACCGTCGCAGCCACACCGAAGCCGAGCACCAGCGGCCTGGTATCGCCGAGCTGGCCGGCAAGCTTGATCACGCGGTCGAAGAAGTTGTGGCCGCCTCCGGCGACGCCGAACAGGCTGGGCAGTTGGCTCATGATGATGGTGAGCCCCGCTCCGGCCTTGAAGCCCACCAGAATACTGTCGCTGATCAACCGCACCAGCAGACTGAGCTTGAACAGCCAGGCAATCAGGCAGAGCACTGCGACGCTGAAGGCCACGAGACTGGCAATCTGCCCGTAACGCGCGGCGTCGCCGCCGGCCAATATGCCGACAGCGCCGGCGATCATCAGCGAGATCGCCGACGTGGGTCCGACCGCGAGCTGCCGGGACGAGCCCAGCAGCGCGTAGCCCACGCCGCCGAGCAGATAGCCATAGACGCCGATCTGCGGTGGCAGACCCGCGAGCCCGGCATAGGCCAGCGACACCGGGATCGCGTAGGCCGCCCAGCGTGACACCGGCGATTGCGTCCGCCCCGAGCCAGGATGCGCGGTAGTCGGCGAGCCAGTTCGCCGGCGGAAACCAGCGCATCCAACTCGTCTCTGCCTGGATCGACATCAAGCCCGCCGTATGACGCACAATGGTCGCATGTGGTTGCGCCGGCGGGCCCGATGCGCGTTGATTCAGATCAAGCCTCGCAGTGCTCAAATGTGCTTCTGATCTTGCGCGGCTCGATCGTCGTGACCTGCAGATTTGCCAGATGACCGCCGGAGCGCACGGCATGCGTCAGCACCGCTTACGGACCCTCGCAACCGCAGCGCTGCTGTTGCTTGGCCTGATCGCTCCGGCGCGCGCGGAGGACCAAGCCACATCCCAGCGCATCCAGGAGGAGATCTGGGCGTTGCCGACCCCGCTGCCAATGTTCGCTTATCTGGTCCGTCCGCTCGGCGATGGCCCTTTCCCACTGGTCATCATGAACCACGGCGTGTCATTGAACGCCAGGGACCGCAGCTTCTTCCCGCTGGTCGAATTCCGCGATGCCGCAATGTGGTTCGCGCGGCGCGGCTACCTCGTGGTGGCACCGGTCGGGACCGGCTATGGCGCGGCGGCCATCGATATTCCCGAACGCGGTCTCTATGGCCCGTTCTTCTCCAAGATCGGCAAATGCACCAATCCGAATTTCCTGGATGCGGCCCTCGCCGTCGCGCAGGTCGATCTCTGGATCATCGATTACATGGCTGCCGAAAAGCGCACCTTGCCGAAGGACGTCATCGTCGTCGGACAGTCGGCCGGCGGCTGGGCTGCGATCGCGTTATCGAGCCTCAACCCGCCGCAGGTCAAGGCCATCATCACCTTCGCGGCAGGCCGCGGCGGCCGTGTCGACGGCAAACCCAACAACAATTGCGGCCCCGACAGACTGGTCGAGGCCACCGGCATGTTTGGCCATACGTCGCGGGTGCCGATGCTGTGGTTCTATATTGAGAACGACACATTCTTCGGCCCGGCCCTGTCGAAGCGTATGCACGAGGCCTTCACGCGCGCCGGCGGTCGTGCCGAGTACCATCTTTTGCCGCCGTTCGGCGACGAAGGGCATTTCCTGATCGGCTCTCCCGATTCGATTCCCACATGGTCGCCATTGGTCGAACGATTTCTCGACAAGGTCCGCTAGGCGGCCGTTCCCGCTGGAGGAGCATCCATGGTCCGATATGGTGCCTTGGCGAAGTTAGCGCTGTTTGCGGCCGGCATCGGTGCTGCCCACGGTCAGCAGGCGCCCTCACCACCGGCTGCAACGAAGGACGGTGGCGAGGTGGCCCCACGGGGGACACGCCCGCCGGTGCGAGATATCAAGTATGGCGAGTGGCGGAAGCTCTGCTTCAACGCTGCCGGTGCCAAGACATTATGCCGAACGACGGTCACCGGCACCTTCCCAACCGGGCAGACGGCCGTTCGCGTCGATCTGATCGAGCGAGAGGACGGCAGCGACCGCGTCCAGCTATTCCTGCCGGTCGGGATGTATCTGCAGGCCGGCGTCAAACTATCGGTAGACCAGAAGCAAGCCTATCGCCTGCCCTATACCTGGTGCGTGACCAACATGTGCATCGCGGCGGATGTCGCCGAACCCAAGCTTCTCGAGGACATGGATGGCGGAAAGGCGCTCTCGATCGAGGTCGTCGACACCAGCATTCTGACGATGACGACATCGGTCCCGCTCGACCGCTTTGCAAGCGTGCGCAAGGGGGCACCCGCGCTGACACTCGATCAAGTGATCGATGAATGATTGAGACCGGCAGCTGCTAGACCACGCCGGCCAACAGCCGTTCAATCGGTTGGATCAGCGAATTGGCGGTGAATGGCTTGGTCAGATAGGCCACGCACCCCGATGCCGTTGCCGCCATCCGCGTCGCCGGGTTGTCATTTCCGGTGATGTAGATGACCGGGATTTCGATGCCCTGATCCGCCAGGCGGTGCCGCAGTTCGATCCCGGACCCATCGCTGAGATTGATGTCCAATATCAGACAGACCGCGCTGTCAAAGCTGCCATGTCTCAGTAGCGCGCTTCCGGTCTCGAATAACCTGGATGCAAATCCAAACTGCCGCAGAAGCCGTCCGATTCCACGGAGCATGGAGGGATTATCATCCACGACGAAAACGAGTTTCGCGGTCGGCAAATCCTGAAGCCTCTACCTATCGCTGAATGACCTTCGCCCGCGTATGGATAAAGGGCACGTCAAGCGGCTACCGGCGCGCAATATTCTCGCGGCCAAGATCGGAGATACGCCGCGTCACAGAGCTTTCATATTGTACCATGGGACAGGAGGGGCAGAGCTCCCCGGCCGATCAAGCCTTGACCTCGCCACCGGATGCGCGCGTGCCGAGCTGCTCGGCGATCGAAACCAGCTCGGCAAGCGACTGCACCTGCATCTTCTCCATGACCTGGTGACGATGCGCCTTGATCGTGCGTTCGGTCGTGCCAAGCTCGTGAGCAATCTGCTTGTTGATCCGGCCGCACACAATCAGATCGAACACCTGCCGCTCGCGCGGGGTCAACTTCGCCAGCAGCGCGCGCAGCGAATCGAGCCTGGTTCGCCGGCCGCGGGCCAGTTCGTGCCGCGCAAGGGCGCGATTGATCGCCTCGATCAGCTGTTCCGACGCGATCGGCTTGGTCAAAAAATCTTCGGCACCTGCCTTGATCGCCTGGACGGTGGTCGCCGTGTCGGCATGTCCGGTCAGGAATACGATCGGGAGCGTCGACCCCAGCTCGTTGAGGCGACGCTGCAGCTCCGGACCACTCATTCCGGGAATGCGGACGTCCAGCAGGATACAGCCGGCCCCTTCGTCGTCAGGCAATTGGTCGAGCAATTCCCGGGCCGATGCGTAGGTGACGACGCGATAGCCTGCGAGCTTGAGCCGGCGCTCGAGCGCTGCGCGAAACGAGGCGTCGTCGTCGACTATGTGCACGTAAGCGTGCATTGCTGCTCCATCGCCGGATGATCGCCGCTACCTGTAGAATGTCCATCAGCGGCGATCTGAAAATGCTGCGTTCGTCGTAAATCGAACCTTGCACCGCGGCAAACAAGACCCAAACGCGCTACGCCGCCAGCGGCAGCGAAAGGTGGAATACCGCCCCTCCTCCGGACTGATTCTCGGCCCAGAGCTGGCCGCTATGCGCCAGAACGATCGTCCGTGCGATGGACAGGCCGATGCCCATGCCCTGCTCCTTTGTGGTGAAGAACGGATCGAAGATGTCGTTCAGCCTGTCCTGCGGAATACCCGGACCGGAATCGCTGATGGAAATCACCGCCGACGCGTCCCCATTGACCTCCGTACGACCGATGATGGTGCGCCCGTAGGGCATTTTGGCCATCGCGTCCATGCTATTGACCACGAGGTTGAGAATGACCTGCTGCAACTGCACCGGATCGCCCTTCACCCGCAGGGTCTGCGGCGAGGTCTGCAGGTAGATCGCGACGTTGCGCGCCGAGGCCTGCAGCTTGAGGAAATCGAATGCTTCCCGCATGGTCTGGTTGAGGTCGATCTCCTTCTTCTCAAACGGCGCACGCTTGAGCAGGCTGCGCATCCTGCGAATCACCTCGCTTGCACGCAGATCATCGCGCTTGATGTCCGAAATGATTTCCCGCACCTCCTGAAGGTCGGGCGTCGGCGACGCGAGGATCAGCTCCGCGCTCTCGGCATTGGTCAGGATCGAGCCCAGCGGCTGGTTGAGCTCATGGGCGATCGAGGACGAGAGCTCTCCGGCAGTCGCCTGGCGATTGATATGGGCGAGCTCGGACAGGCGACTGCGGGCTTCGACCTCGGCACTGCGCCGCATGTGACGCTCGTGGAGCAAAAACGCAATCAGCGCGGTTTGGACCAGCAGCGCCATGACCAGCGCAACGGCCCGCCAGCGATATTTTTCCAGGAAGGACGGCTCACGGAAGCGAATTTCGCTACCTTTTGGCAGACTGGCTTGGCTGACGTTCCAACGCTGCATCTGCCGCCAGTTGAAGATCGGCTTCACCGCATCGATCACCGACGGTGGCAGGCTTTCCGGTGCCTCGCCATCCAGAATCCGCAGCGCCCTGCCTGCTGCTTCGGCACCGACCAGGGATGGGACGATGACAAATCCGCCGATGCCGCCCGGTTCGAGGAACGTCTCCGCCGTAACCACGATGGGACGATTTGCCTTCGCTGCGACAAATGCGAGGGCATCCGAGGGCGGATAGTAGTTGCCTTTGCCGTCGCTGTAGAGGCCGGTGTAGATGATCGCGCTATGGTCGGGAAGCGCTGCGACCCGCTCAACGATCTCCGGCATCGGACGTCCGATGATCTCGACGATGTCGAGGCCCGGAATGCCGGCCGCTGCCTGGTCTTTCCAATTGCGAAACAGAACCTGCCGCTCCCAGTCTGCGCCAACGAGCACGACTGTCTTGAGCTCCGGCACCACGGCGCGAGCGGCCGTGACGGCATCCTGGAGCTTCGATGCCACGATGCCGCCGGTCACGGAGGCCGGCGGTCGCAATCGCTTGAAATCGGCCTCTTCGACCAGCGCAAACACGATTGGCGTATCGGCCCAAAGCTGCGGACGCCAGCGGAGCGCCAGTTCAAGCGCAGCCGCTCCAATGGTGACCACGACGCCGATCGGCCGATCGCGATATTTCGCCTCGAGAAACCGCCGGAAATCCTCCTGATAGGCTTCGCCACCGAAGCGATTGAGGTCGAGGCTCTCCGTGTAGACGGTGGTCGGCGCGTGACCGTGAGCGCTCACCGCATCCCTCAAGCCAACGAACACCTGGTAGTAGAAGGGGCCACGTCGATCGGATTGGTCCAGCACCAGCATGGAATGCGGGCGCATCTGTTGCGCCTGGAGGCCGACCGGCGCCAATAACGCAGCCAGGAAGATGACCAGGCCAGAGAGCCGAATTGCCTTGCCCATAGCGTTCGGAGCCGGAGACCAACGACTTAGAAAGCTAGCACCCGGTTATCATCGTGAAAATTGAAAAGTGATCTAAGACGGTGCGCATCAATTTACGAACAAATTGCCGCATTTCGCGCACCCTGTCCTTTAGGACAATGACCTCAAGACCAATAGAGACCGGCCGGACTCCGTCGTAGTCATTGCGCGCGGGACAAGCATTTCGAGCCGCCGCGGACGCTGCACCAGTCGTTACCCGAGAGAGTTAGTCCATGTTCGCTCGCGTCAATGTCAGACCGGCCAATGTGCCGAGCATCCTCGGTGGGTTGACCGTCCGGCACGCCAACTGCATCACCAGCGAATTCCACTACAGGAAAGGCACCGAGATCTACGGGGAGAAGGAGCCGGCCGAGTACGTCTACCAGGTCGTTTCGGGGGCGGTCCGCAGCTACAAGCTGCTTTCCGACGGACGCCGCCAGATTGGTGCCTTTCACCTCGTCGGGGATATTTTCGGCCTCGAGAATGCCGAAACCCATCGCTTTACCGCGGAAGCCATCGTCGACACGAACGTGCACCTGATCAGGCGGATCAGCCTCGAACGCGTGGCCGATTCCGATTTCGCCCTGGCCCGCAACCTGCTGGTCATGACCACCAGCAACCTGAGGCATGCCGAGGAGCACATGCTGCTGCTCGGCCGCAAGACCGCATTGGAGCGGGTTGCCGCGTTTCTGCTCGAAATGGATCGCCGGCTGACCGGAGTCGGCGTCGTCGCCTTGCCGATGTGCCGGCGTGATATTGCCGACTATCTCGGACTGACGCTCGAAACCGTGTCACGTGCGCTATCCAAGCTGCACGCCTACGGCGCGCTCAACTTCCTTGGCTCGAACCAGCGCGAGATCATGCTGGTCGACCGTGACCAGCTGTCCAGGCTGGACAACTAGCCGACGTCAGGGGGATTTCGTCAGCGCCGCCTGGCGCTCGATGGTCTTTTGCAACACTTCGAACAACACCGCGGTCGACCACCCGAACATGAGAATGCCGTTCATGGCCGCCATCGGTCCGATCAACAGCCACTGCTTGACCGGGATGACGTCGCCATAGCCGAGCGTGGTGTAGTTCACAAAGGCGAAATACAGCAGATTGCTGCCGGCCGGCGCGGCGCCGAGCACCCAATAGGCCAGGCTCCACACCACGATCTCGAGCGTGTGAGCCAGCATCAGCGCAAGCGCGGTTGCGACCATCACGCCGCTGAGCTGTAGCCCCGCCCGGCCGGCCGCGCTCAAGGCAACGTTGCGAAGCAACCCGATCGCCGCGACGGTCCACAGCGAATGGATCGCGATGTTGATCGCGCTCACCGCCGATCCCACGAGGAGCTGAAACAGCATTATCGCTCTCCCGCCAGCCGGGCGCGGTCGTCCCGGATCCATGCCGTGAGCAATTCCCAGGCGACCGCGAGAATGATTGGACCGATGAACAGGCCCACGATGCCGTGGGCAAGCGTGCCGCCGATCACGCCGACAAAGATGACGAGCGCCGGCGTGGTCAGGCCCCGCCCCATCACCAGCGGCTTCAGCACATTGTCGAGGACGCCGACGACCAGGAAGAAGAACGTGAGGGCGAGTGCGGTCGTGAAATCCTTGGCCGACCATAGCCAGATGATGACCGGAAACAGCACGATTGCCGCCCCGATCTGCACGATCGCGAGCAGCATCACGACAAACGCCAGCAGCCCCGCACTCGGGATCCCCGCCAGCTTGAAGCCAATTCCGGCCAGCAGCGATTGCAGGACGGCGACGCCAATGACGCCGCGGGAAACCGCCCGGATGGTCGCACCTGCAAGATCGAGGAAGTGCTCGCTCTGCTCCGGCACGATGCGGGACAGGAAGCTCCGGCACGCCGCCGCAAGCTGCGAGCCATAGGGAAACAGAAACCCTGCCACGACGACCGCCAGCAGAAACTTCAGCATCCCGATCCCGGCATCGCTGGCAAATGCAAACAGCGTCCCGGCCAACGGCTTCAGTTGCGGCACGACCTCGCGCAGCACGGCACGCAGATTGGTCGACGCCCGATCCCAGATCTCATGGAGTGGGCCGCCGATCAGCGGCCAATCCTTGATCTCGGGCGGCGGCGACGGCACGACCACGTGGCCGGCGCCGAGCTGTTCGGCGAGCTCCCTCACCCCCTCTACCGCTCCGATTCCGAGCCAGGTCGCCGGCCCGATGACGACTCCCAGAGAGATCAGGGTCAGCACGAGCGCCGCGATGCCGGTATGGCCGCCGAGCATTGCTGCGAGCCAGGTGAAGACGGGATAGAGCGCGACCGCGAGCACCACGCTCCAGGCCAGGATCGGCACGAACGGGCTGACCAGAACGAACGACCAGTAGATCAACAGTGCCAGCAATCCGAGGCGAATTGCGAGCTGGACGAACTCGTCTCCGGTCACGAGCTGGCGAAGGGTTTTCAAGAGCGTGCTTTCGAATCGAGCATCAGCAGCTACGCGGGAAGCGATGCCATCGCCTTGCTGCGCACGGCTTGATTCAGATCAAGCGTGACGCGTCCGGACTTTCACCGAAGAAGCGGCCCGGTTCGGGGGCAGGAATCGGGGCCGCTCCGACTTCACCGGGATGCATTCGCGGTCGGGATCACGATCGCGATCGCGCCCCATCAGGCAACTGTCCCAAGGTACGGGATCAATCGTCCGCGCCGCTCCCTTGCCACTTTGATTCAAATCAAGCTCGGGCCGGCCGCGGCTGACAGGCTCGGCGTCCTTATGGATCGGACAGCCGCTCTCGATTTGGGCTGTCTTTCGGTCACGACTGCCTGTGTCACCCCGATGTGGAGGACGTCATGAAGAACACCAAGACCCTGCCGGCCTTGATCCTGCTTGCGAGCATGGTCGGCATTGGCGCGAGCCAGGCGGCCCCGTTGCCGACCAACGTCGCGGCCATGAAGGGCATGGTCGAGAGCAACACCGCCCTTCAGGTGCGCTGGGGCGGCTGGGGCGGCTGGCGCGGTAGCGGCTGGGGCTATCGCGGTTGGCGCGGCACCGGCGGCTGGGGAGGCTATCGTGGATGGGGCTATCGAGGCTGGGGCGCCGCGGCCGCCGGTGCGATCGTTGGCGGAGCCATCGCGAGCTCGGCCTACTATGGCGGGTATCCCTACTATGGCAGTGGATACGGCTATGGCGGCGGCTATGGCTACGACTATTGCCCGCCGGGCGGAGGCTACGGCTATTACGCTCGGCCACGCTACTATGACGGATGGTAGTGCCGGCTTTACGTGACAGGCCGGCCTTCGGTGATGTCACCGAAGGCCGAGCAGCGAGCGCCGATAGCCGCTCTCGCGCGCTTCATTCCTGCACACGAAGCCGCCATCGAAGCCCCTGGCATAGCGGCTTTGCCCTTTGAGGTAGTAGCGTCCGCGCCGAAAATCGAGCCAGACCACGCTATCGCCGGGGCAATGCCGCTGAGCCTGGGCTTCGTAACGGAAAGGTGTCAGCGGCAGCGCGGCCGTCTGTTGCGCGCAGCAAAACAGGAAGGTCGCAGCGCAGGCCCCGACGCCCAACCCGGCCGCCAGACGGTCTCGACGTCCGCTCGATTTTTCAGCTAATTCGAAGTGCATTCATTGCCGCCGGGAATGATCCGTGTCGTGCTGGAGACGATAGCTCATATTGTCAGAGCTTCGCCGGCGGAGCACCTCAGAACGACGATTTCAGCATCACGCGCGGCAAACAACAGGCGCGCTCAGGACGATAGCAATCCAAAGGCGATCGCCGCGGTCGACAGCATCCCGGCCGTCACGACCACGACCTTGAAGGCAATATCGCCGTCGGCCGCTTCAAGCCAGCGACGCAGCCAATTGCGAGCGCCAGCCGGCTGGCTTGCGCCACGCACTCCCCGAAATCTGTCGCTGGTATACCCCATGGCTGCGATTGTAGATCGCGGTGGAATGGAGAGACCAGTGCAGCTTGTGCCAAGCAGTCAGGGTCACGTGCGACGGCTTGACTGACCCAATTGGGCTATACGAGCCGGTTCGGCGCCGAGGCCCGCTCAACCAGCGCACTAGCTTCCCTTCGAGCCGGCGGCGTTCCGCATCGGCCGCTCCTCCTCCGACGCGCTCTTCGAGGGCGCCGCGCCGCACATGGAGCCACTCCTTGATTCCGCGGTCGCCGCGCGAGCGGTGCGATCAAACGGATTCCGCTCCATGACCTTCAGCGAAGCGAGCTCCTCCTTGTTCAAATAGGAGATCTTTCCCGGCGGAGTCATCACCATCCTGCCGATGGCCGACGGAGGAATACGGAGCTTGGCCGACAACCTCGCAAGCTTGATCGTGTCACGAATCGTTCGACTGTCCTCGTTGCCGTGTAAATTGGAAACCGAATGGACGCCGATCTTGGCATTCGGCGCCACATAACGCTTCCTGCTCGCCAGGAAAATGAAAGCGCATGCCGAGTCGCATTCGCCGGAAACGTAACTGGCGATTTGCTTCTGGTGCGCGAGCATGGCGATTCGGAAGCCTTCGTAGAGGGACCCACCTCGGGAATCGAGATCGAGGCCAACGACCCGGCGCTCAGTCGCCAGATATCCGCGAAAGCGGACAAAGTCCCCATCCCTGATATCTCCACTGAGCTTCAAGACATCTCCAAAGCACCCCTGGACGCGAGAGAACTCCATCGCGAGACAGTTCGTCGAGGTCAGCACGACCGCGATGCTCAAAACGTATTCCGCAATCCGCATCGAGCGAATTGCAGGCGCTCGAGAATGAAGCTGACCCGTTGCGACATCGCTTCGGGGTGGCCGCAACCCATGCGTGGCGTACCGGCTGTTTGCGTCGCCGTCGATAAATGTCGCGCGGAGGACCCTCAAAGCGTGCTTCCAGGCTGCCACGGCGCTCCCCATTGGACCCGGGACCTCGCACGATAAACAGAGCATCGACGCGCATCGTGGGTTGATCTGAATCAAAGCCAACTCAGCAAGCGCGCAGCGGCAGCGCCATTTCGACGTCTGGAGAGGGACACCGGCCCTCACGCGCACGCTCTGTGCCGAGAGCGAACATCATCTACCGGGCCGTAAGATCAGCCAGTCCAATCCAGCAACCGACAATCTCCACCTTAAGTCATTCATTTCATTTATTTCTTTTTGCCCCCGATCCTTGAGGGGCCTGGACCGCCTGAGGAATCCCATTAAGGCTCGACATGCGCGATCAATCCACGATCCACGCGAACTGCTCGTCGCCAAGGCAACCTAACGCGGGATGCGGCGTCTCGATGGTGCAGCGTCCCGAAAGCCGCCGCTTGCGCCCCATGGGTTGAGCGATGGCCGCCCACACGCGCCGGACAACGCTGTCCGCGACGCGTCATCTTGTGTAAACTCCCACGGCATCCCGATCGATTTGGGAGAACGACAATGAAAGTCTTCTTGCTCGCCTGCGTGGCCGCCGTCGTCGTGTCGGCATTCGGGGCCCTGGCGCTAAACCGGGTGCAAGAACCGGTCGCACAGGCCTTTGCAACGACGGGCGTACGGCTGTAGCAAGTTCGCGTTCAACGGCTGCGCGCCCCCCTACTCCGCCGCGGTGACGGAGGGCTGGGGTCGCGCATCGCGCGCATTCTCCTCTTCCAGCCAGAGGCTGTGGTGCTCCCTGGCCCAATTGACATCGACGGTGCCGCTTCCCATCGCCTCGAACGCGCCTTCCATGCCGATCGTGCCGATATAGATGTGCGCCAGCATCACTGCCGTGAAGAGCATCGCTACGATGGAGTGGACGATCTGCGCGAGCTGCATCCCTTCGATGCCTGACAGGTAGAAGGGGAACATCAGCGCATATCCCGTCGCCGCCACCAGACCTCCGCCGATGACCACGATCCAGTAGATCGCCTTCTGGCCGGCGTTGAAACGATAGGCCGGCGGATGATCGCGCCCGACGATGCCGCCGCCGCGCTTGATCCAGTCGACATCCGCCTTGTTCGGGATATTGCCGGCGATCCACATTAGGAAGATCAGCACGACGCCGATGGTGAACGGGAAGCTGAGATAGTTATGAACATATTTCGCCCATTGCGACCATTCGGAAAACGCCTCGTGGCCGATCAGCGGCAGCAGCAATGGACGTCCAAAAGTGACGTTCAACCCCGAGATCGCCAGAATGATGAAGCAAGTTGCCGTCATCCAGTGCACGAAGCGCTCGAATGCGGAAAAGCGCACGATGGTCCGGCCGGAACGACCGCTCTGCAGTCGCACCATCCCGCGGCTGAGATAGAAGATGACCAGCGCCGCGAGCATGCCAAGAATGGCGATGCCGCCGATCCAGCGCAGCGTCACGTTCCGGAACTCGCGCCATTCACGGCCGGCCGGCTGTTCGAGAACGCCCGAGCGCTGGTCGGGAATGCTGACGCGTCCCTGCACCCGGTTCAGTTCCTGCAGGAGCTGTTGCTCCTTGACCGCGCTTGCGGTCGGGTTGACCTGCTGGGCTACGGACGGGGAAGCCGCGGAGACGAGCAGCAGGAGTCCAGCCACGCCAATGACGAGCCGAACACATCGTGCAAAACACGCCATAAGGTCCTCCCGATATCGACGCGACCCGCGCCAGGTCGTCGTCAGGACTCGATCGTCTCGCGATAGGCGGTCTTCCAGCCCCATGCGCCTGAGCCGTAGCCGCGCTTCAGCACGCGCTCCTTATAGATCTGGGCAATGATCTCGCCGTCGCCCGCTAGCAGCGACTTGGTCGAGCACATCTCCGCGCACAGCGGCAGCTTGCCTTCGGCAAGCCGGTTCGCGCCGTATTTCTCGTACTCTTCCTTGCTGCCATCGGCCTCGGGGCCGCCGGCACAATAGGTGCATTTGTCCATTTTTCCACGCGAGCCGAAATTGCCGACCTTTGGATATTGCGGCGCGCCAAACGGACAGGCGTAGAAGCAGTAGCCGCAGCCGATGCAGAGATCCTTGGAGTGCAGAACCACACCGTCGGCGGTGGTATAGAAACAATTCACCGGGCACACCGCCGCACAGGGCGCGTCGGTGCAGTGCATGCAGGCCATCGAGACCGAGCGTTCGCCCGGCTTGCCGTCGGCGATGGTGACGACCCGGCGGCGGTTGATGCCCCAGGGTACCTCGTGCTCGTTCTTGCAAGCCGTGACGCAGGCGTTGCACTCGATGCAACGGTCGGCGTCGCAGAGAAACTTCATACGTGCCATCGTCGTTGCTCCTTATGCCGCCGCGATCTGGCAGAGAGTGACCTTGGGCTCCTGCATGCCCGTAGCGGGATCGTATCCGTAGGTGGTGATCGTGTTCGCGCTTTCGCCGAGCACGATCGGATCGGTGCCCTTCGGGTAGTTGCCGCGAAGATCCTTGCCCGCAAGCCAGCCGCCGAAATGGAAGGGCATCCAGGCAACGCCCTTGCCGACCCGGTCGGTAACGAGCGCCTTCATCCTCGCCCTGGAATTGTTCTCGGCGCCGGTGACCCAGACCCAGCCGCCGTCCTTGACGCCGCGGTCGGCGGCATCAGCAGGATTGATCTCGATGAACATGTCCTGCTGCAACTCGGCGAGCCACGGGTTCGTGCGCGTCTCCTCGCCGCCGCCCTCATATTCGACCAGACGGCCGGACGACAGGATGAGCGGAAACTGCTTTGCAATGCCCTTCTCCACCGCGGCCTTCTGCACCGAGAATCCGATATTGGGCATCCGGAACTGCTTGGCGTCGGGCAGCGTCGGGTATTTGGCGACGAGATCGACGCGTGGCGTATAGATCGGCTCGCGGTGAACCGGGATCGGATCCGGCAAGCCGAAGGCATTCATGCGCGCCTTGCCGTTGCCGTAGGGTACGCAGCCGTGCGCCAGCGCGACGCGCTGAATGCCGCCCGACAGATCGAGCGACCACGACACCGTGTCCGGATTGGCCGGATTGATCTTGTTGATCACGGCCATTTCCGCCTCGGTGAGCTCGGTGTCCCAGCCGAGCTTCTTCAGGCTCGCCAGCGTGAATTCCGGATAGCCATCCTGGATTCCCGACCCCAACGAATACGAGCCGTCCGCGAGCAGGCTTACCTTCCGCGTCGTGCCGTCCGGCAGCTTCTCCTCGCGCTCGACGCCGAACCGCGGCCGGAACGTGCCGCCGCCGTCCATCACGTGCAGATTGGTGTTGTAGAGCAGCGGCGTGCCGGGGTGCTTGACCTCGGGCGATCCCCAGCACGGCCAAGGCAGGCCGTAATAGTCGCCGCCAACCGCGGGATCGTCCTTCGGCGCCCGCATCGTCAGCATGTCGAACTTCGCCTGGTTCTTCATGTGCGCCTTGAGGCGCTCGGGCGATTGTCCGCAATAGCCGGTCGACCAGCTGCCGCGGTTCATCTCGCGCAGCACGTCCTCGGCCTCGGGCAGGTTGTTCTCGACCTTGATCTTCTTGAACATCTGATCGGCGAAGCCGAGCTTCTTTGCCATCAGATAGATGATTTCGAGATCGTCCTTCGACTCGAAGATCGGCTTCACGATCTGCTCGCCCCATTGCAGCGAGCGGTTGGAAGCGACGCGCGATCCCTTGCACTCGAACTGGGTGGCGACCGGGAGAATGTAGACGCCTTCAGTGCGTCCCGCCTCGACCGCGAGCGAGGCCCAGGTCGTCGGATGCGGATCGGCGATGACGAGCAGCTCGAGCGCCTTCAGGCCGTTGAGGGATTCAGGGATACGGGTGATGCTGTTGGAGGCGTGCCCCTGCACGAACACCGCCTTCACGTTGTCCTTCTGGGCGACCTGCTCCTTCGGCAACGTCACCGCTTCGAACCAGCGGGTCAGCGGAATGCCGGGGGTTTCCATGATCTGCTTGGAATCGAACCGCGACTTCAGGAAGTCATAGTCGACCTCCCAGACCCGCGACCAGTGCTTCCAGGCGCCTTCGGCGAGACCGTAGTAGAACGGCAGCGTGACGATATCGAGCCCGACATCGGTCGCGCCTTGCACGTTGTCGTGGCCTCGGAAGATGTTGGCGCCGGCGCCGGCCTTGCCGACATTGCCGGTCATCAGCAGCGCGATGCAGCTCGCCCGCACATTGGCGGTGCCGACGGTCTTCTGCGTCTGGCCCATGGCCCAGATCAGCGTTGCCGGCTTCTCGGTGGCGAACATCTTGGCGACGCGCTGGAGCTGTTCGCCGGGAATGCCGGTGACGCGCTCGACTTCCTCCGGAGGCCATTTCTCGACCTCCTTCTTGAGGTCGTCGAAACCGTAGACGCGCTGCCGGATGAACTCCTTGTCCTCCCAGCCGTTCTGCAGGATGTGCCACATCATGCCGTAGAGCACCGGAATATCGGTGCCCGGCCGCATCCGCACATATTCGGTCGCATGCGCGGCCGTGCGCGTCAGGCGCGGGTCGATGACGATGAAGTTGGCCTTTTGCAGCTCCTTGCCCTCGAGCAGATGCTGCAGCGAGACCGGATGCGCCTCGGCCGGATTGCCGCCCAGGATGACCTGCGTCTTCGCATTGCGGATGTCGTTGTAGCTGTTGGTCATCGCGCCGTAGCCCCAGGTGTTGGCGACGCCGGTGACGGTGGTTGAATGGCAGATGCGGGCCTGGTGATCGGTATTGTTGGTGCCCCAGAACGCACCGAGCTTGCGGAACAGGTAGGCGCCTTCGTTGGTCATCTTGGCCGAGCCGAGCCAATAGACGGAATCGGGACCCGACTTCTCACGGACCGCCTGAATCTTGTCGCCGATCTCATTGATCGCGGTGTCCCAGGAGACGCGGGTCCACTGCCCGCCCACCAGCTTCATCGGATAGCGCAGCCGCCGCTCGCTGTGCACGAGCTCACGCACGGAAGCGCCCTTGGCGCAATGCGAGCCGCGATTGATCGGCGAATCCCAGCTCGGCTCCTGGCCGATCCATACCCCGTTCAAGACCTCGGCCGTCACCGTGCACCCAACCGAGCAATGCGTGCAGATGCTCTTGCGCACGGTCGCTCCCGCCGTGAGCGGACCGGCCGCCGCGGCTTCCGCCTTGCGCACGCTGCCGAGCGGCAAGGTGCCGAATGCGGCAAGCGCGCCGCCGGCAAGACCGGATTTGCGCAGGAAGCTGCGGCGGTCGAGGCCACCGGCCTGATCTGCAGGGGAGCTGGCGGCGGAGCCTTGGCGCAGGGAACGCTGGTTTGTTCGCTTGATCAGCACGGTCAACCTCCCTTGGCCGGATAACGATTGACGCGGTAGAACGCCTTGACGTGATCGGTTTCCTTGTAGCGCGCCTTGCGCTTCTCATCGTTGGTTTCGCTGTCAGCCTGCGCAGCCCCGACCAGCGGCGTCGCGAGGGTCGCGCCGGCGCCCACCGTGCCGACGCCGACCTTGCGCAGGAAATCGCGGCGCCCGACTGTGGTAGTCCTGTCTTCACTCATCGCATCTCTCCTGGACCTGCGGATGCAGGTCAGTTCGCGAACGTGAATGCTTCTGTCTCGATCTCGATAAAGGCGCGACCAAGCGCACCGACCGTACGATAGAAGACGGCGCTCTCCGCGCGCTCGATGTCGGCGAACAGCCGCCCCATCCAGGGCGCGACGTGTTTGCCGAAGAAGGCACGCTGCGTGTCGAACGGCGCCGGGAAACGCCCTCCCGCGAAGCCTGCCATGATCTCGCACAGGATAGCCGCGTGATCTTCCGGCTCGGAATTGTTCGCGATGCGCTCGATCCCGGAGGCAGCGAGGTCGGCGCGCAGACGCGACAGCGGCCGCTCGTTGAGAAAGCCGGTCAGATAGTAGGAGGCGTAGGGCAAGAGTTCGCCGCGGCCGAGACCTGTGAACAGATCGAAATATTCGCGTTCGACCTTCGCCGCGACCGCATTGGCGGCGGATTCGGCCAGCGCGGCATGCGCGCGCCCAAGCGGCGTCGCATCGGCGGTCAGTGCAGCCAGTTGATCGAGCAGTTTCTTCGATGGTGCGGCGGACAACAGTGTCGCGAGCAGCAGATATTCCTGCGCACGCGCGACATCGACAGAATCGATCGGCGCTTCGGCGTGAAGCGGCTCGCTGTACAGATCAGGCCGCAAATTATCGCGCGAGATGCCGGTGGCGGCTTCAACAGCGATTACCCGTTGCGCGGGCACCTTGTTCCAGTTCGAAACAGAGGGCTGGCTGATGCCGATTTTGCGCGCAAGCTCCGCAACGCCGCCGGCGGCGTCAATGGCTCGCTCAAGGCCAGCATCGCGCACGTGGACCTCCATCCAAGTCCCGGGTGCTGATTTTGCTTTTCTTACAAAGCGCTAGCGAAGCCTAGTCCCGGCCCAACGGGGGGTCAATCAGCTCGCATAGTCTGAGGCTATGGCCTTTCGTCGCGGTCCCTAGCGGGGCAACGCACTGCCGTGCGTGCGGCGCTCAACCGGCACCTGTTCGCCGTCGGAGGTTTCGGCGAGCGTTCGTTGCGTTGCAGCAGGATCAGGTGCGGATCCCGTGGTCGCAGCTTCTTCGGCGGCGATGCCCGGCAGTTCGACCTCGCGCAATTCCTGCGAAGAATCCGCGACTTCAACCGAACGCTCAGGCGGCGCCTCGGCCGGCTTGCCGAGGCCGCCGACGATCCTGTCGATGAGCGCGGTGAGCTCAGCCTCGGAGCAATCCAGCGGGCCAAAGCCCGCCATCGCGGTCGGGTCGTTGAAGTCCCAGGCGTTCTCGGCAAGCCCGACAAAGTCGCGGATGACGGGATCGGCGCTCCAGGCGCGACGAAGCGCCGCACGCGTCAGCTCCTGCGGAATTCCCTTGCGCAGGAATGCCGTGATGTCGGTCGCCGACGTAATCGAGTCGATCGAAGGCAGGCTCGAAAGGTCGAATTCCTTGTCGTCGTCGTTCACGGCAGGCGGCAGCATCGACTGCATGTCGTCGCGCATGGCCGGGTCCGGTTGCGTGGCGTTCGCCTTTGCCTCCTGCTTGCGACGGGACCAGCGCGCCAGGAACTTGTCCTCACTCATTCGTGTCCGCCTTCATGCTGCCGGCGCGCGAGCGCCTCCGGATCGGCCTGCCGTCGCTTGCGCTTGAAGAACTCACGTTCGACGTGGTGCTCGGCCACGAAGCTTTCAATCTGCTCACGCAGCATCTCCGGCATGTGGACAGCCTCGACCAGATTCGCACCGGCCTCCGTGAACGCCTCGCCCTCCGAAGGATCGGCGGTCGCGGCAGCCACCGAGTAGGGCCAGGCGCCTTCGGCCGGCGACAAGACGGTCCAGATGGCCGGACTGCCCGAGGCGAGATTGTCGCGATAGCGCGCCGTCTCGGAACCATAGAGATCGACCATGGCGCTGCCGGCATAAAACAGCGTCGTCCCATTCTCGTCGCGAAGCACCGTCCAGGGTTTGGTGTCCGGCTCGTCGGGCAGCACGGCGACCGCGCGCCAGACGAAGTCGGTCCAGGGCGAGTCCGCCTGACGCCGCTCCACCACGACACCGACGGGAACGCGCACAAGCGGCAGCGCAGCCGGGCTCATGTCGCCATCTCCAGATGTTTGACCGGCAACCCCGTCAGCAAATTCTGCGGCTTCATCCGGAGCTTCTGATCGGCGTTCATCGACAGAATGAGATAGACCGGCTCGCCCCGCATCTCGTCTGCGGCCGCGTTCGTGTCCGCAAACGTCAGGCGGAACAATGAGAGCACGCGTCCGGCACTGCGGTCGTCGAGCTGCTCGCCATGCCAGAGACGGTCGCCGAGCCTGGTCGCATCGGCGTCGAGCCCGACATACCAGGTGAGACGTGCATCACGCAGCTCGCGCAGCGGCTCAATGCTGACGTCGATCCCGAGCAGATGGGAGATCCAGCGCGCCATCGCCTGCGCCAGCGCCGCCGGCCCGCGGCCGCCTGCGGTGAGGTCGAATGCCATGTCGAATTGATCGCTCCGGCGCCAGTAATCGCCGGCATTGTCCTCGCGCAAGACATCGAGCTCGGCATCGGTCACCGCCCCCAGCATCGACATCAGCGAGAGCACCGGGGTCGGAGTCTGTCCCCCGACGACCTCTTCATCGCCGAGCAGCAGGGCCTGCTCCTGCGGCAGGATGCGCTGCGGGCGGAAGAACAGTTCGGCTGCGCGCAGCACGAACGGATCATCGCAGCCATCGAGCGCATTGCGCAGGATCACGTGCACGAGCTGATTGACGAACAGCGGCGGCAAGTCGTTGGTCCCGGACCGGACGGTTGCAAGATAGGCCTGCTCCAGCGTCGGATGCCGCACGAGGAGATCGCGGAAGGCAAGCACGAGCCGCCAGTTCTCCCGGGCATCCGCATCGACAATCGCTTCGATCTCTTCGGCGCCGACCGGCCTGCGGGGAGCCGCGAGCAGCGCGCGGTGCAGCCGCCGCTCGACCGGGCATGCTTCGTCCGGCGGAACCAGCTCCGGACGAGCAAAATAGGCCTTCAGGAACTCGTCGGTGACGCAAAGCCCCCCGCTCTCGTCGCGATCGAGCAGATGGTGGCCGCACGCGATCCAGAAATCATTCATCGGTGCCGCGACTCCCCGCTCATATCGGCAAGCTTGAGATCACCGTCAGGCTCGACATCGTCTTCGACTTCCATGAACGAGAACGCCTTGCCGTGTCCCTGACCCTGGCGCAGTTGCAGCCTGCGGAACGACTCCCGGACTTCGCCATCGCTCACCGAACGGTGAACGGCAATGAGCGAGCTGACCGGATGGTTGCAGAGCGACTGCGCGAAGGCGACCTCCTCTTCCGCGGCGGTCCGTGCGGTCTCTAGATCCGGCGCGCCGAAGCGATCGATCAATTGCCTCGCGAGGCGGTCGATCAGCGCGCTGCAATCGTTCTCGGTCGCAGGCACAATCTGCGCCAGCGTCGACCAGCCCCAGGACTGCACCCCAAGGAAGCCACTTCGGAACGCGACGCGGGCCTTGCCGGTCAGCTTCATCGGATCCTGATCGCAGAAGCGGAAGGCACCGGAGACGGCCCATTCGCCCGGCTCGGCCGCCACATCGAATACGAAGGTGTCGGAGGGATCGAGCGCGATGCTGCGCAGCAGTTTCACAGTCGCGGCCCTCCGAGCTTCGGATCGAACCAGGACGGCGTTCCGAGCGCCTTGACGAGTACGCTGCGTTCGATCCTGTCGGCGCCGACCCGGCGCGTGAGGAGATCGCCGCCGTCATCGATCCGCAGCACGGTTCGCCGCTCGCGGGGAACCCGGCTGAGATAATCGCGCGCGAGGCTGCCAAAGCCATCGGTCTGCCAGCTATCGATCGCCCGCATCAGGTGCCGTGCAAAACTCTCGGTCACCTGCACGGCTCCTGCTTCGCCAAACCCCTCCTCATCCAGCGCGGACGCGAGCGGATGGACGCCCGGTCCCTGATCGGCCATTGCGACCGTCCGGATCATGGCGCCGAACACCAGCCAGGCGGGCGGCTCGTCCTCGCGCGCAGACGTCGGCCATCCCATCCGTCCGCCGCCCACCAGCCCACCGTCGATCGCGACGGTGTCGGGCCAGCCGATCGCGACCGTCTTGTGCGGCGGCGCATAGGCGCGCAGGGCGTCGGTGAGCGCGACCATGCCGGCATAGAAGGCGCGCCGTGCGGTGGCCAAGGGCTCGCCCGGCTCGAGCACCACGGCGAATTCGGCAAGATCGAACCGCCCGACATACACCAGCGTGCCGGCACCGCTTTTGGGTGCAATGCGGCAAGCGTGAGCAAAGGCGTCTCCGCTCTCACGCAACCGGACGAGCGTGAATGGCGGCGGCAGATGGATCGCTTCCGCCACGGAGACCCGGCTGGTTCGGGTCGACCGCAAGGTCCTCCACTTTCCTTTTCCTTCCGATAGTGAATATCTATACGAGGTGAAGGAATGGCGCGAGTCCGCAAGACGGCGCCGCACCCGCGGAGGGATCGACCTGGAGCAGCCAGCGAAGACCGTCCTGATCTGCTCGTGTGAAGACACGATGCGCCTTGACGTGGCCGCGATCCAGCGTGGATGTCCCAACTGCGAGATCAGGAGCCATCGTCATCTCTGCGGCGCCGAGCTCGAAGATTTCCGCAACGCCGCGAAAGCCGACGGCCCGCTGACCATCGCCTGCACGCAGCAGGCCGGCCAGTTCACCAATGAGATGGGCGAACGCGCCGGCCCGATCAGCTTCGTCAACATCCGCGAGACGGCGGGCTGGTCGCGCGACGGCGCGAAGGCGGGCCCGAAGATGGCGGCGCTGCTTGCAGCGGCGGCGGTTCCCGCGCCGGACTATCCGCTGGTCACATTGTCGAGCGATGGCATCATCCTGATCTATGGGCGCGACGAGACTGCGATCGAGGCTGGCCGGCTGCTGGCGGACCATCTCGACGTCACGGTCATGCTCAGGAAGCCGGCGGACGTCGTCCCGCCTGCCGCGGCCGTGTTCCCGATCGTGCAGGGCACGATCCGCAATGCGCGGGGGCACTTTGGCGGCTTCGAGCTCACGATCGACGACTACGCGCAGCCACGCCCGTCCTCACGCGCCCGCTTCGAGTTCGAGGCCCCGCGCAACGGCGCGATCTCGCGCTGCGATCTCGTGCTCGACCTCTCCGGCGAGCCGCCTCTGTTTCCCGCACACGATCTGCGGGACGGCTATCTCCGCGCGGATCCGAGAGATCCCGCGGCCATGCTGCGTGCGGTGCTCGCCGCCCGCGATCTCGTCGGAAGCTTCGACAAGCCGAGATATGTCGACTTCACACCCAGCCTCTGCGCGCATTCCCGCTCGAAGCTGATCGGATGCCATCGCTGCCTCGATTTGTGCCCGACCGGCGCGATCACGCCGGACGGCGACCATGTCGCAGTCAACGCGGAGGTGTGCGCAGGCTGCGGGCAATGTGCGGCCGCCTGCCCCACCGGAGCGGCATCCTACGCGCTGCCACCCGCCGATACCCAGTTGCAGATCCTCCGCGCCATGTTGCGCGCTTATCGCGAGGCCGGCGGAACGCATCCGGTCCTGCTGCTGCATGACAGCCAGCACGGCACGCCGCTGATCGATGCGCTCGCCCGCCATGGCGACGGATTGCCGGCCAATGTGCTTCCGCTCGCCGTCAACGAGCTGACGCAGATCGGCCTGGAAGCCATCATCGGCGCCTTCGCCTATGGCGCGGCTGCCGTGCGGCTCCTGCTGCGCGCCAAGCCACGACACGACGTGACCGGATCGTTGCTAACGATCCGGATGGCCGAGACCATTCTCGCCGGACTCGGATTTGACGGCCGCCGCGTGAGTACGATCGAAACCGACGATCCCGACACTCTGGCCGAGCAACTGGCGGGGATTGGCCCCCTCGCCGGCCTCGAAAATCCCGCGACTTTCCTGACGGTCGGCAAACGCGGCGATCTGCTTCGCTTCGGCTTGAGCGAACTGCATCGCCTCGCCCCCAAGCCGGTTGACGTGATCGCCTTGCCCGAGGGTGCACCGATCGGTGCGATCACCGTCGACGTCGGCGGTTGCACGCTGTGCCTGTCCTGTGTTTCGGCCTGCCCAACCGGCGCGCTCCGCGCCGATCCCGACCGCCCTGTCCTCAAATTCGTGGAGGACGCCTGCGTGCAGTGCGGTTTGTGTCAGAGCACCTGTCCTGAAAAAGTCATCAGGCTCACCCCGCAGATCGATTTCCGGGCAAGACGCGCGCCGGCGCGGGTGATCAAGGAAGAAGAACCTGCCCTGTGTATTCGCTGTGGCACGCCGTTCGGCGTCAAGAGCACGATCGATCGGATCGCGACCAAACTCGAGGGACGGCATTGGATGTACCCTGCCGGGGACCGTCGGACCGAGGCCTTGCGGATGTGCGCCGATTGCCGGGTCATTGTCATGAGCGAACAGCAGTTCGATCCGATCCAGGACGTGCCGGAACGCGCGCCGCCACGAACGACGGATGACTACCTGCGTCAACGCGAGAACAAGGACTAGCCGCATGCCTCGATTCATGAAGGTTCTGTCGACGTGCCTTGTCACCACTGCCCTTGGCGGCACAGCCGTCGAGGCCGCCGCCCTTACCAAAGCCGAAAAGGTTGCACTCAAGCAGGCGGTGGTCGCCTGCAAGGCCGAGGCGAAGGGCAAGAAGATCAAGTGGCTGTCACGCCGCAAATACGTCAACCAGTGCGTCGTGGCGGCGCTCAAGGAGCATCCCAGCATTAATATCGCCCGCATGCTCAAGGAGAACCCGGAGCTGACGAAAATTCCAGTGGAGCAATGGCCGGGGTATTAAAGCCTCATATCTTCGCTTGAGGACGCCGCGAGGCGGCTAGCGCCAACGCGGGCTATTTCGACGTCGCACGCGCCAGGAAGTCCGTGAGCGCGCGGCGATCTTCGGCCGAGCCGATCTGCTGCTCCGGCATCTTCGTGCCGGGCGTATAGGCGTTCGGCCCGATCTCGAACAATTTTGAGACGGTCTCCGGCGTCCAGACGATGTCCATCGTCTTGAGTGCGTCGGAGAAGCGATAGCCCGGCAGCGAGGCGATCTTCCGACCGAACAGTCCGGCAAGGGTCGGACCGGCACGCTGCACCTCCGTCTCCGACAATGTGTGGCAGGCGACGCAGGCCCTGAAGACTTCGGCGCCGTGATCGCCGCCATAAGCGGCGAGCGGGTCCCCCGGCGTGCCCACTACGTTCGATCCGGCCGCCGCGCCGGTCAGTGCATTCCAGCGCCTGATCTTGCCGTCTGCGCCGCCGGTCAGGAGCGTCACGCCATCGGGCAGGAATGCAACCGACCAAACCGGCCCGCCCAGCCCGGCGAGCGTGCGCAGCACGCTGCGCGCCTTGCGATCGACGATCGCCACCGTGCCGTCAATTGCCGCCGCGGCGATCAAGGCGCCGTCATGCGAGACTGCCAAGGCGACGATCGGCGTAGCGCCGGCCGTGACCTCGCCGCTTGCCTTGCCGTCGGCCGTCATCATGCGCAGCTTGCCGTCCGCTGCGCCGGTGACGATTTCGCCGTCAGGCGAGATGGCTACCGCATTCAGCGGCGACGGCACCGTGACGATCTCGGCGCTGCCGTCCGGCAGGCGCCAGATCCGCACCGTCAGATCGTAGCCCACGCTCACCAGCGATTGTCCGTCGGGGGCAAAGGCCACGCCATTCACGTTTTGCGAGTGACCTTGCAGCACGCGCGAGCCCCCGTCGGACAACGACGAGAGCCGCACGGTGTGGTCCCACGAGGCGGATGCGAGCTTCGATGCATCCGGCGAGACGGCGAGCCCGACAATGGGTCCCGCATGGTCTGCGAAGACCCGGTCCGGCTGCGACTGGCCCGACGTCCAGATCGCAATCCGGCCATCCGCACCGGCCGTTGCCATTCTTCCATCGCCGAGGAACGCGACCGCATTCACCGCACCCGAATGGAAGCGAAGGACCTGCTCCGCAGACTCGGTTGCCAGCGACCATCGGATCGCCGCAGTGTCGAAGCTGCCCGACAGAACCGTCCTGCCGTCGCCTGAAACGGCGATCGCGCGGACAGGTCCGCCGTGTCCGGCCAATTGCGCTTGCGCGGGTTGCAGCGCAAGAAGCAGCGATGCTGTTACAAGGAACGTGGCGAGACGCAAAATCAAATCCATGGCCGTCGGAGACACTCGCAGCGCAGCCCCCAGGCCATTCTGCCCGTTTTTGCTGCCCGGCCAAAGTGCTCCCCTGGCGTCCATCGGCCCCGCCGGCGATCATTCTGGAAATCTGGCGTGTCCATGGGCGACGGGCTTGGCCCTTGGCAACAACGTGCCCATTTCACCAGTAATCAACAAGGGAGCTCGTATTCGGTTCGGGGTGCGACAAGCGGCGCCTTGAAGAGCGGCCCACGCGGTCGCAGTCTTGGTAAAGGCGCCTCACAATCGAGGTCGAACATGCAAATACATCCGAAAGCATATCTGCAGTTCATCTCGCGCATTTGGCATTCTCGCGTGTTGCCGCCGCGGGATCGCAATCCCACCAGCCGGGACGCGTCGCCACTGCTGATCTACATCGCTGCGGTGTTGGCGCTGCTACTGGCAATTCTGATAGTCGATCGCCACGGTGCGCCGTTTCAATTCCCGGAACATGTCGGCGATCCCGCTGAGATCAACCCGATCTTCATGAGTTTTTGAAACACAGCGCGCGACGGGGGCTGCGCAAGCGAACAAGCCGTCCGACGCGTCACGCTGTTCAACGCCAGACGATTTCCAGCCCGCTCATCCCGAACCGAATGCGTTCGGATGCGACGGCACTATTCTCTCTATTGCTGAGTTCCCCTCGGAAACACCAGCGATCGATCGTCGAAATCTTCGACCGGCAGTTTGTCTTGTTCCTGCACAGCAGGCATCCCTGCCACCGATGTGTGGCTCACGGACGATGGATGCGATCTCGGGACATTCGTTGCAGCCAGAAAAAGCGCGAGGGCGGTCAGGCCGGCGATCATCAGGAGCTTCATGCGAACCTCCGTTGGTTCTGAGAGCTTCCTGACTAGTGCAGGACTCGACGTCCCCCTGTGAGATCGCTCACAACTCTCCTTTTGTTGATCATCGCTGGAGCGGATGCCGTCCGGCTCCAGCCCCTTTCCCAACCCGCCTATGGCAACTCCTTCGGGCGCGGCCACAAGCCGCCTTCGGACCAGGATTCGGATTCATCGGGCGACAACGGATCCGCGCCACCGCCGGTCCTTGCGGGATCCACATTGAGCCATCGGCGCAATTCGAGCTTGCCGATCTGGTTGCGGTGGACCTCGTCGGGGCCATCGGCCAGTCGCAACAAGCGAGTCGTCGCGAGCGCTGCCGAAAGGAAATGGTCGTTGTTGGTGCCGCCTCCCCCGAACGCCTGGATCGCCCAGTCAACAATGGTCTGCGCCATGTTCGGCGCAACGACCTTGATCATCGCGATTTCCTGCCGCGCTGCCTTGTTGCCGACCGTGTCCATCATGTAGGCCGCTCTGAGCGTCAGCAGCCGCGCCTGGTCGATCTTCATGCGCGCTTCGGCCACCCGCTCGAGCGTCACGGTTTGCTCGGCGAGAGGCTTGCCGAAGGCGACACGTTTCAGCGCGCGCCGGCACATGCGCTCGAGCACGCGCTCGGAGAGGCCGATCAGCCGCATGCAATGATGAATGCGTCCGGGTCCCAGCCGCCCCTGCGCGATCTCGAACCCACGCCCCTCGCCGAGCAGCATGTTGGCGGCCGGCACGCGTACATTGGTGAATATCACCTCGGATGCACGATCGGGCACGCCGTAGAAGCCGAGCACGGGCAGCGAACGGACGACATGCACGCCGGGCGTCTCCTTCGGCACGAGGATCATCGACTGACGCTTGTGACGATCCGGATTCTGCGGATCGGTCTGCCCCATGAAGATGATGATCTTGCATCGCGGATCGGTGGCGCCGGTGGTGTACCATTTGCGACCGTTGATCACGTAATCGTCGCCATCACGGACGATCAAGCTGGCCACATTGGTCGCATCGGAGGAGGCGACGTCGGGCTCCGTCATCGCAAAGGAAGAACGGATCTCGCCGGCCAGCAAGGGCTTCAGCCAGCGTTCCTTCTGCGCCTCCGTACCGTAGCGCAGGATGGTCTCCATGTTGCCCGTGTCAGGGGCGCTGCAATTGAAGACCTCGGGAGCAAGATGCGAACGTCCCATGATCTCGCACAGCGGGGCATATTCGAGATTGGTCAGCCCGTCCTCGTGAGCGGGCAGAAACAGGTTCCACAGGCCGGCCTGTTGTGCGAGCGGCTTCAGTTCCTCGACGACCGGATGCACAGCCCAGGGCCCGAGCCGCTCGGCCTCCTGATAGTATCGGCGCTCATTCGGGTAGATGTGCTCCATCATGAAGCGCTGGAGACGCGCGGCCAGTTGCTGGCTGCGTTCGCTTTGGGTGATATCCACGTAAATTCTCCTTACCGGCCGCGCAGGCCGTCCCTGAGCGTGTTTCGGGTGATTTTTCCGGATTCCGTCTTCGGCAGATCGTCCAGCACGCGAATGTCGACCGGGCACTTGTAGGCCGCCAGCCGCTCACGGCAGAAGCGCGAGAGCGCGGCGATGTCGATCACGGTGCCGGGTTGAGCGGAGACGAAGGCGACCACCGTCTCGCCGCGATAGGGATCGGCGGCGCCCACGACGGCTGCCTCGCGCACGCCCGGAAAGCTGTAGATCACGTCCTCGACTTCACGCGGCCAGACCTTGAAGCCGGAGGCGGAGATCATGTCCTTCTTGCGATCCACGAGGTAGAACCAGCCGCTCTCGTCAAAGAAGCCGACGTCGCCGCTATGCAGCCAGCCGTTGGTCAGCACCTCGTCGGTTTCCGCCGGCTTCCTCCAGTAGCCGGCCATCACACCTGAGCCACGCACAACCACCTCGCCATGCACGCCGGGTCCGAGCGGGCGGCGCTCGTCGTCGACGACGATCGCATCGGCGCCCGAAGTCGGCCTGCCGATCGACAGCGCGCCTGAGTCAGGATCGACCGGAATCCGACCTTCGTTGGGCGCAAGATGGCTTGCAGAGGTCAGTTCGGTCATTCCATAGGAACTGCGGATCGCCCGTCCAAACCGACTCGCAAAGGCATCGATGACCGAGGGCGCGATCGGCGCGCCGCCGGAATAGATATGAACGAAGCTCTCGAAATGCCGGCTGGTCGCGTCAGCCTGGTTCATCAGCGCAATGTACGCGGTGATGGCACCGACGATGAATGTCGGCCGCCATTCAAGGAAGGCATCGAGCGCGACCTGGGGCTGGAAGCGATAGGTCAGCACCATCGCCGCACGCGCAGCAAACGCCGCGACCATCTGGATTTCAAAGCCGGTGATGTGGAACAGCGGCGCGACCCCAAAGATGCGCGACATGCCGTTCAATTCGAAATGATCGCAACAGATCAACGCGGTCGCCACCAGATTGCGATGCGTGAGCATGGCGCCCTTTGGAACGCCCGTGGTTCCGGAGGTATACAAGAGAAGCGCGATGTCGTCGGACGTCAGAACCGGTGCCGGTGGTGCGGGTGCATTTTCGGCGAAAACCGTCGCCAGCGCCTGGGCCGGCGGAGCTGCGCCTCGCACCGGCAGCACCCGGACGTCGTTCCGCGTCTGGAATTCGCCAGCGCCGGTCCAGAACACCAGCTCGGAATCGACCGAACCGGCGGCCGGGAAAACGTTCTCCCATTGATCGTCGTGGCAGATCACCGCCTTCGGCTCGCAATCCCCGAACAGCTTGCGAAGCTCCGGCGTGCGGTACATCGGATTGAGGCTGACGACGATGGCCCCGACCTTCCAGGCCGCTACGCTGACGATGACGAACTGCGGCACATTCTGAAGAATGACGGCGACCCGATCGCCGCGCCCGACCCCTTTCTGCGCGAAGCGGGCAGCGAGCCGGTCGCTGAGCCGATCGATATCGGCATAGGTCTGCGTCGCATCGAAATAGAACACCGCCGGCGCCTCGCGCGGCGCGGCACGAAACAGATCGAGCGCCGTCCGCCTTCCGGGATCGGGCGGAGCGACCGACGATTCGCCGAGCCGCGCGCGCAGCCGGCCCGCGGCTTCCTCGTAAGCGCGCGTACGCGACACGGAATCCAGGCCGACCGTCATCGCCGCTTGCTATCACTGTCGTAACGATGGCAGCCCCATCCGGCCCGGCGGCCGCTATAGGCCGCCACCGCCGCCACCCGACGCAGCAGGAACCGTGGCAAAAGGCGTTCGCCGCCACTACTCATTGGCACTTTTTCCTCGATAGACCGAGCCGAGACGCGCATGCGGAAGCGCGGCACGGCTTGCAAGGGGCGGCTGGGCCGCCCCACTCTCTTTTGCTTGAATGACAACGCGCGTGCGCCGGATGTGGAGACGCACCAGCACCTGTGCAGCTTCGACATCGCGCGCCCGGATCGCGTCCATGATCAGGACATGCTGGGGATCGGAGAACGGAAACCCGTCCTTGGCATAGGTCTCGCTCACAAACTGTCGCCGGAAATGCTGCGTGCTGTTCCAGAAGCGTTCGACCATCGCGAGCAGTTGCGGCATCCGCGCCCGCGAATAGGTCCGTAGATGAAACTCCCGATCAAGCTGGATGTATTCCTCGAGCGTGGTGACCTGCTCAAGTTCGCGCACAATGCGGTCAAGCGTCTCGATATCCTCGTCGGTCAGATTTGGAACGCTTTCGCCGATGGCAAGCGGCTCGACCGCTTCACGGATCTTGTAGATCTCGATCGATTCTTCCGAATTGACGTCCGCAATCCAGGCGCCACGGTTCGGCGCCATCACGACGAGCCCCTCGTTCTCGAGCTGCTTCAGCGCCTCGCGCACGGGAATGCGGCTGGCTCCGAAATGGGCCGCAAGAAGCTCCTGCCGAATCCGCGTGCCTGGCCGCATCTCGCCGCTCAGCACCGCGCTGCGAATCTCGCTTGCGATCCTCTCGCTCATCAGGCGACGGGACTCCGGATCGTCCTCATTGCCGTCCCGCGTCATGTCCTTCCAATGGGGAGGCCGCTGATAAGGACTCATGAAAGGCCCTCCTTCAATGAATGGCCGCGTACATGATCTTGTCCTCGGTCGCATCAGCCCGAGCCATTTCCTCGACGATACGTCCGCCACGAGCGACAAGGATCCGATCCGAGATAGCCAGAATCTCCGGCAGATAGGAAGAGATAACGACAACCGCCTTGTTCTCGCGCGCCAGCCTGCGAATCGCCTCGTGAATTTGTGGGATGGCGCTCACATCGACGCCTCGCGTCGGTTCGTCGAAGATGACCACCGTGGGTTCCTGGGCCAGAGACTTTCCCACCACGACTTTCTGCTGGTTGCCGCCGGAATATTCGACAATCTTCAGCGTCCGCTTCAATGCAGAGATCGAGAGCGCCGAGATCCATTGATCGGCGATCCGTTTCATCTCGCGCGTAGAGTAAAGGAACCGCTTGACGCGCGGCGACGATAGATAGCCTAGATAAATGTTCTGATCGACCGTCATCGTTTCGAAGAAGCCGTCGACCTTGCGGTCCTCGGTGATATAGGCGATTCCGTCGCGCACCGCCTGCCGCGGCACCCGGTAGCGGATCGGCTTGTCCCGCAGATAGATCATCCCGCCGCGCAGGAAGTTGCGCTTGCGGGCGCCGCTGACGATCTGCGCGATCTCGGAGCGTCCTGCCCCGACCAGCCCGAAGATGCCGACGACTTCTCCATTGAACACCGAGAACGACATGTTCTTGACGATGCTGCCCATCGTCACGTTCTCGACCGAAAGCACCTTCTCACCGCGGGAGGCATGCGGCTTCGGCGCATCCGGATCAGCCCCGTGGGTCGCGTACTGCGCTGCGGTTTCCTCACGGCCAACCATCATCCGCACCAGGGCGTCACGCGTGACGTCCTTCGCCGGTACAGTGGCAACCAGCTTGCCATCGCGCAGCACGGTGATGCGATCGGCGATGTTCAATGCCTCTTCCAGCGCATGCGAGATGAAGATGATCCCGGCGCCCTTCTCTTTCAGGGTGTTGAGAAGATGGAACAGGTGCTGCGTCTCTTCGGGGGTCAGCGATGCGGTCGGCTCATCGAAGATGAAGACCTGGGCGTTGTGGCGAACCGCACGCACGATCTCGACCATCTGCCGCTTGGCGGTTCCGAGATTTTCCACCAGCACCAGCGGGTCGACGTTGAAGTTCATCGATTGCAGCGACTGGGTCGCCGCGATGTTGATCTTGCTGTAGACCGTGACCCACTTCTCCATGCCGAGCTCAAGGTTCTGCGCCACCGTCATCGAGGGGACCAGGCTGGATTCCTGGTAGACCATCGCGACCCCACCCTCGAGCGCTTCCTTTGGCGACGCGAACGAAACCTTGCGTCCCTGGATCAGGTAGTCGCCGGAGGTCAGCACGATCGCACCGGCAATCGCCTTGCAGAGCGTCGATTTCCCCGCGCCGTTCTCCCCCAGCAGCGCGTGGATTTCGCCGGGCCGCAGATCGAAATTGACGCCATCGATCGCGTGCAGGCCACCATAGACCTTGCTGCCGTTGACGATCTGAAGCAGCTGGGTCCCTGCCTGTTGTTCGGCCGCCATGGCGTTCATCCTTCTTGCATGCCGCGGCCAGGCGGCAGTTCGACGAGGCAATCGCGTCCCTTGGACACCGCCAGCACACGCGAGCCGATCGGGCGGACGGCGGTGATTCCATGAACCCGACCATCGACGCGGCTGTGCAGCGTCTCGGTCGCCGCGCCCCTGGTGTCGAGCCGGGCGACGAGACCATAGGAACGCGGCGGCGCCCACGGCTTCTGGATACCGAGCTTCTTGATGCGGCCGATCTGGGTCGGTTCGCGCGGATTGAGGCGGCCATCCAGCGCCGGCCCGATCCAAAGCTCCGGTGGCACCGTCCGCATCATCTCTTCGCAGAATGCCCGCTCGCGCAGGACGAATTCGGTCAATTGCGTGCGCAGTGCGAGGAAGGCCATCCAGACCTCACCGTTCGCGCCTCGGGCAAGACGCGCCGGATAGCCGGTATGATTCTTGACGATCACGCGCCTGTCGTCACCCGCGCGTGAAAAAGCGGTCAGGCGGTGGGCCCAGGACTCGGCGACCCACACCTCCTTGCCGTCACCGGACACGACCAAGCCGAGCGGCCATGCGAGCTTGTCCGCGCGCACGCTCGCATTGCCGAGCGAGGAATTGCAGGCGATGAGCCGGCCCGACGGGGCGCGGTTCTGCATCAGATCGGTCAGCCATTGCTCTGGCCGATTGTTTCGCGAGCCGTCGGTCAGGTAGATCGCCCCGTCCGGCGCGACCGTCACCGACAACGGACAGGCAATCTTCTCACCGCCGATGCTTTCGAGTTTGCCGATGGTCTCGCCAGTTGGCGAAAGCGCCACCAGCCCCACGCCGGAGACGCAGGCGAGCAGCCGGCCGTCCGGCGTGCAGGCAAGCCCGCCGACCGGGCCGTCGAGCGTCGCGAACGCCGTGCGCGTGTTGAAGTCGTCTCCCGTGCAACGCAGCACGTGGTTGCCGGTCGAGACGTAGAGCGCACCGTCCTGCCCGAGCGCAATGTCGTCCGGTCGCTCGATCTCGTCGCCGAGCTGTCGGGCCTGATCGAGCCGCTGGTTCGGCGAGAAGGCGCCGTCGAGCACCGGAATGCCGTGAATTTCCCGGTTCGGGGACAACACGCGATCGATGATATCGCCAAGCAGAGACATGGCTCAGGCCCCTCCCCAATAGGACTTGTGCGCTTCCCAGGTCGGGTCGGCGTCCTGCAGGCGGATACGGCCGATGCGGTTGTTCTCCAGACCGCCGATATAGAGATGGCCCTTGTGTTCACGGACCGAGGTGATGGTCGGATGCGAAAGCCCGCCCGGATCCCAGAGCGATTCCGTCACCACGCCGTTGTCGTCGAACTTGACCACGCAGCCGTAGTTGATGCCGGGGCACAGCCACTCGTCCGGCGGGATCTGCTTGACCATGCGGGTACGGAAAACAGGGTTGCGCATCGCAAGGTCGTAGACCGGCGTGCGCAGGCCGACGAAAGCGAGCCAATACTTGCCGTCGGATGCGCGGTTGATGTTGTCGCAATAGCCCGGAAGGTTGTCGATCAGGATTTCGCTGGTGCCCGCCTTCGGGCCGGCGATCCAGAAGCGGTTGATCTGGCATAGCCAGGTGCTCGCCCACAGCACCGACTGACCGTCATGCGAAATGCAGATGCCGTTCGGGAACGTCAGGTTCTTGAGGACCGTCCTGGTGGTGCCGGTGTTCGGATCGTGGCAGATCAGCCGGCCGTTGCCGCGCCCCTCAAAGCCGTCGAGCGCCCAGTCGGTCAGTTCATAGCGGGTCGAGGCCTCGCTGAAATAGATCTTGCCATCTGGCGCGACGTCGAGATCGTCAGCGAGATAGAGCCGCGAGTCGTCCTTGAGGCGCGTACGCGTGCGCGTGGTGCGGTCGGTGACCTTGAAGACCGAGCGATCGGGCTTCACGCCGTAAACGCCCATGCCCGCGATGCAGACGAGGAGGTTCTGATCCCGATCGAACGCCAACCCGAGCGGCCGGCCGCCGATGCGCGCGAACTCTTCGCGCACGGTATAGTCAGGTGCGAGAAAGCGGATGATCGAGCCATTGCGGTTGACGGTGTAGAGGTTGTCCTTGCGGTCAAGGATGATGTCTTCCGGGCCCTCGATCATGTTGAGCGCGATCGCTTCCGCGTTCTTCAGGCGGTCGTTCTCCGCGAACGGCGTGCCGCTGCCCCGCTCGACCGACGGCGGCGGCTCGAAATCAACCCAGCTTGGGGTGACATAGACCTTTTGCAGCACCTTGCCCTTGTTCTTGACCCACTTCACGTTGAAGCCGACCGCAAGCAGCAGGATGATGCCGATGATGGCGGTCGTCAGGTTGCCGGAGATGCCGAGCCGAACCATGCCGCTGGTGAGCATGAAGATGATCGCCGCGCCCATGACGGCGCGCGCGATGGTACCGCGGCCGCCGGCCAGGCTGATGCCGCCGAGCACCACCGCGGCCAGCGCGTTGATCTCCCAGCCGACGCCGGTGTCGGTGCCCGAGCTGCTCTGCCGCGCGGCATAGAGGATTCCCGCCAGCGCCGCGATCGCGCCCGACATCACATAGGCCGAGAACAGCACGCGCTTGACGTTGACGCCGGCGTGGCGGGCCGCCTTGCGGCTCGACCCGACCGCCATGATGTGGACGCCGGGCTTGATGCGCGTGAGAAAGAAGTGGGTTCCGACCGCAAGCAGGATCAGCACCAGCATGTTGAAGGGAATGCCGAGAACCCTACCCGAGCCCATGAAGTCCCAGGTACTGGACCCGCTGTCGATGCTCGCGAGTTCGTTCGTGAACGCAACCGTCACCTTGTTGTAGGCGGCGCGGACGATGATGAGGACGACCAGCGTCGTCAGGAACGGCCGGGTCTTGCCGTAGGCAATCAGGCCGCCGTTGATCGCGCCCATCGCCGCGCCGAACAGGACGACAAGCACGATGGTCACCGGCAGCGGCAGCCCGAGGATGAGATACAGATAGAGCGCGAGAAAGTTCGACATCGCGAACACCGCGCCGACCGACAGGTCGATGCCGCCCGACAGCACGGAGAAAGCCATCGCGACCGCGACCATGCCCTGCTCCGCGAAATTCCGCATCAGTTCCTGCAGGCTGCCCGCCGTCAGGTAGCGCGGGATCATGATCGCGAAGGCCAGGAAAACCGCGATCGTCAGCGTGAATGGAATGATCGGCTCCATCCAGCGCTTCTCAAGCAGTTCGCCCAGGAACAACTGGGGCGAATGGCGGTGCCAGGCTCGTTGCAGGCTCTTCATCAACAGACTCCGGCGGGCTCGGCGCAGCAGCGGCCGAACGGCGGGACGACACGGGGGATTTGGATCGACAGCTCCGGCCTGCCCGCGCCGCGGTGGGCGCGGGCGCCGGAACGACTTACTTCGCGCCCTTCGGGATGCTGAAGCAGTACATGCGATCGTCCTTCGACTTCACCCAGGCGGGGGTCGTGTAATAGGCGATGTTCTTCGCGCCCGGCTTGTCGCCGCTCTGCAACAGCGCAATCACCGCGTCGGCGATGGTCTGGCCCTGCACGTCGGCGCGATACGACAGGTTTGCGGAGAACGCGCCTTGCTCGAGCAGATCGCAATCGGCAGGCTGGCCGTCGCTGGCGACGAACACCTTCACCTTGTCGCCCATGTTGGCCGCCTTGATCGCCTGCGCCGCGCCCGCGGTTTGCGGTCCCCAGACGCTGAGGATCCCGCACAGCTTGGGATGCTGCTGCAACACGGTTGTCGTGATGTCGCCGGCCTTGTTGGCGTCCCAGCTGGTCGGCTGCGACGATACGACCTTGATCGACGGGTCGGTCTTGAACACTTCCATCGCGCCATTCTTCATGTCGAGCGAATAGGCCGCGGTCGCCTCGCCTTCAAGGATCGCAACCTCGCCGGAGCCCTTGCCGCCGCCACACTGATTGATGACCTCGCGCGCGATCTTGGTGCCGAGATCCTTGGCATCGACGCCGACATAGGCATCGGTCAGGGTATTCGATGCCATGTTGACCTGCACGACATAGATGCCCGCATCCATCGCACGCTTCAGCTCCTTGGCGAGCAGCGTGACGTTCGGATTTTGCACCACGATCACATCGGGCTTGTCGTTGATATAGTCGCTGACGGTCTGAAGCTGGATGTCAGACTTCATGTTGGCGTCGCGGGTGACGAGCTTGATGCCGTAATCGTCGAAACGATCTTTCATCACGCGCGTCCATTCGGATTCCAGAACGCCCATCCAAACCGGCGACCAGGCCACCGTCTTGCCCTTGAGCGACTTGTCGAATTTCTCGCGCAGCTGGTCGCGCGGCCCGGCCGCCTGCGATGGCGCCGCCACCAGCGCGGCGGTTGCCACCAGCGCGGCCAGCCCGATGCCGGCAAACGCCCTTCTGTGCACAGCTTTCGTCATGTCAATTCCTCCCCTGTTATGTCGGCCGACTGTTGCGGCCCGTTGGTTGATGCAGAGCTTTAATCGCCCTGCTTCGACGTCTCCTCGTCGCGCGGATGCAGCCGGGAATCGAGCAGGATCGCGATCAGCAGCACGACACCCTTGACGATGTTCTGGGTCTGCACGTCCATGTCCATGATGGTCATGCCATTCAGCAGCACGCCGATCAGCAGCGTTCCGGCGATGACGCTCATCACGTTGCCGCGGCCGCCGACGAGGCTGACGCCGCCGAGCACCACAACCATGATGACGTCGAAAATGATCGTCGATTCCGCGACCTGGAGATGCATCAGCGCCGTCTGCGCGACCATCACGACACCGCCGACATACCCGATCGCGGCGCACAGCGCGTACTCGATCATGGTCAGCGGGCGGGTCGGCAGACCGGTCTGACGCGCGGCGTCGGGATTGTCGCCATGGGCATAGACGAAGCGCCCGGTCACGGTGCGCGACAGGAAAAGATGCACCACGACCGCGGTGGCCGCGAAGATCAGGATCGAGATCGGAACGCCGCCCCAGATGTTGCCGCCGAGCCGCAGGAATTCGTCATGCCCCTTGGAAAGATAGACGACATAGTGCTGCACCGCTGTGGTGCGCACGATCCCCAGCACCGCAAGGCTCGACGCCAGCGTCGTCAGCAACGGCGGCATCTCGATCACCGAGATCAGAAACCCGTTCAGGATGCCGATGGCGATCGCCATCACGAAGCCGATCAGCAGCGCGACCGGCGTCGCGTAGCCCGAGTTCATCAGGATGATCGCGATCGCGGTGGAAGCGGCAAAGGAGGCGACTTGCGACAGATCCAGTCCACGCCCGATCACGACCACCGCCATGCCGAGCGCGAGAATGCCGAGTATCGAAATATTGCGCGCCAGCGCGAACAGATTGCCCAGCGTCAGGAAGCCCTTCAGGAAGATCGAAAAAATGACGATCAGGACCGCGCACATCACCAGCACGGCCGTCGTCTGCGTCAATTTCGCCCCGCGCGCGCCCGAACTGCCGGTCACCGGGTCCTCCCAGGACTGATTTTATTGTGGGCGGAAATTGAACAGAATGTATCCAGAAGTCAATCTCCGTATCCAAGATTTGGACAGCAAGTGGTTTGACCACAGGATAAACTCGCGCACGAAACTCAAATAACTATTTGTAATTACATTGGTATACGCATCGTAGGGCAACCACAATCGAGGCGCATTTTCCGAGTTCGATCAACTTTTTGAAGCCGGCATCGCGATATTGGATACATTCGGCTCAGCGCGACCTGACGGCCGGTTTAAATTCCGTCTCGGCGCGCCCATATTCGTGACAGGTTCGCAAACACTGACGGCACCAGATTGTCCGAACAATTGTCGATGTTCGATGCGCCCGCCGCAGGACCGGGTCTGCACTACGCGCCGGATTTCATCTCCAAAGCGACCGAGGGCGAACTCATCCGCCACATCCGGGCACTTCCGCTTGCCCCCTTCCAGTTCGGACAGTTCGAAGGCAAGCGCCGCGTGGCTTCGTTCGACTACCGGTACGACTATGGGTCGCGCCGACTGGAATGTGCCGAACCGATCCCCTTCTGGCTAAGCGGCATCATCGCCGCTATCCAATCCTTCGGCGGCGCGTCGACCGAGATCGGGCAGATCCTGTGCACCGAGTATGATCGCGGCGTCGGTATCGGCTGGCACCGCGACAAGCCGCATTTCGACAGGATTTTCGGACTGTCCCTGGGATCCGCATGCAAGTTCCGCTTTCGACGCCGGACGGAAAACGGATGGGAGCGGTTCACGCTCGATGCGGCGCCCCGATCACTCTATCTGATGACCGGTGATGCACGGCAGATATGGGAGCACAGCATTCCGCCGGTCGAGGCCCCCAGATACTCGATCACCTTTCGAACCATGGTCGAAACGGCGCGGGGCGCCAAAGCGTCGCGATGACCTTGGATTGCCGGTTCCAGCGATCCGCTGCGCATCGCCGCATCAACCCTGATCGAGCGCTACTTCGATCCGATCGGAAGACGCAATCATGAGCGGAAGGTGCGACCAACGCCGCGCGAGTGGTTGATGGGACGGGGGCGGACGAACTTGGGAAGTTCGTCCGCCGAGAGATCGCGCGTCCCCGGATTCGATCGCGGGGAACGCAGCGGGCGTCTCACGCCGCTTTCGCGGCAGCCTTGTCGGCCGGTGCCGTTTCCATGGCGCGCATATAGAGATCGAGCAGCGATTCGCGCTCGTCGCGCTCATCCTGATCCTGCTTTCGCAGTTTGACGATCTCCTTGAGGATCTTCACGTCGAAACCCTCACCCTTGGCTTCCGAAAAAACTTCCTTCTTCTGCTCGTTCAGTTCCTGCAGTTCAGCGTCCAGATTCTCGATCCGCTCGATGAAGGAACGAATTTTTCCGCCGGGAATGGTGATGTCAGACATGGTACCTCTTTGTTGAATGAGGCGGTGAAAATGAAAGCAAAGTGATAACCAATGTCTTAAGCTTCATCGGTTCCTGTAGCGCATCTATCCCGCGGCTTGCCGCGGTATTTCAGACCGCGATCCAGCTGATCACGGCCGCGGCCGACGTCCAGAGCGTCCATCCAAGGCCAAGCAGGGACATCACCGCGGCCGCCATTGCTACGGCCAGCAGCAGACCATCTTCCTGCAGGTAAGCGATCGCGATCAGGACGACCACAATCCCGGGAATGACATTGACCAGAGGCAGGGGCCAGCCCGCCAGCAGACCCAGCAGGAACACGACCAAGCCAACAAGCCGGTCAGTCACGTCATGGCGCGCGTTCCAGCGCGGCCGGCTGATGTTCTCGATCGCGCGCAGCAGCGGGCCCGCCCTGACGGTGAACCGCTTGAATCGCTTGAAGTCGAACGGCCGCTTCGACAGGAAGCGAGGAAAAGATGGAGCACTGTGCCCCAACATCATCTCGACCGCCGGAAACAGGAGGGCCAGCGTCGCAATTGTGGCCACGCCGGGGACGATCACAAGCAGCCCCAGCAACAGCAGGAGCAGCCCGAACGAGCGCCTGTCCAGATGGCTGAGGAGCCATTCGAGGTCGACGGGGCCGTCAGGTGCTTGCGCGACGAGTTCTTCGAGGAGCTGGGAAGTACGGGTAGGCGCTGAGCGGGGAACGGGCAAATGAAGCATTACCCGGTAACATGGTCGAACTCCGTGTCGATTGCAACGAATGCCAGAGGCGCCTAGGAAGCATTGATGGACAACGATTCCGACCAGGCGTGGCACGGCCATGCGCCGAACAGCCCCCTGCCCGCCGGTCGCCGCCGCTGGCCATGGTTTCTTCTGATCATCGTCGTCGCCCTTGTCGGCGCCGGCAGCGTCTACGCTTGGCCCGAAGTCGCGGCATTGGTCCCCGCCATCAGCCACGAATCGTCCGGCGGAGCGATGACGACGAGCGACAAGGAGGCGTTGCCAACTCTCCTCGCGGCCCAACAGAAGCTCGAGGAAGACCTCGCCGCACTCGATCGGTCAGTAGCCGACGGGCAGGCGCAGTTGAAGGCCATTACCGACCAGTTGGCGGTCCTGACCTCGAAGGTCGAAGAGTTGCAGCATCTGCCCCCGCCGGCAGCGCCGCCGCCACCTGTTACGGCCGAGGTGCCGCGTGCCCCGATCGCGCCAACTACCCCGCAGCCGAGAAAGCCGCCGCCTCGGGCCGCCAGGCCTTCAGGTCCCGTTTCGATTGGCGGCGCACCGCTCAATGCCGCGCCCGGCAGCATGGCCCGTTGAGCTCAGAAATGCCCCAAACCGCATTCCGATTTTTGGCTTGGGGTTTGATCCTCGGCCTCTTCATCGTCACCGATACGACGATGGCATTTCGTCCCCACACGTTGATATCGCCAAACGCCGATCGCTTTGCCGCGCTCTTCGTTGTCGGAGCCGTCTTTTCGCTCGCCTATCCGAAGCATGTCCTGCCAATCCTGCTGGCACTGCTCGCCGTCATTGTCGGCTTCGAACTCATTCAAAAGCTGCTAGCCGGCAGGCATGGCTACATAAAAGACATATTCGTCAAAGGCGCCGGCTGTTGCGCAGGCGTTGTCGCCGCCACTGCCCTGAGACGCGCGCTTTCAGCAATGTCCAAGCCGACAGGTACCTCCTGACGTCCTGCGCCGCCTTTGCCCTGTTCGACGTTGGAGCAGAGGCACGTGTCGGCAACCTTCGGCCCAATCCATCATCAAACCTGCCTTGGCAGGGCAAGTCCGCTATTCAAATTGGACCGGCTCGGATCCAGGATAGGAATGGGCGACGAACTCGCAGAACGCGCGAGCCGCCGGAGAAAGCTTCGCCTTGTCCTTCCAGGCAAGCCCGACATCCATGGTGTGGACATCGTCATCGAGCGTCTTGAGATCGATGCGATGGCCTTCGAGCGACCAGGGACGGTAGACCATGTCGGACAGGATGGTAATTCCCATGCCGGTTGCGACCATGCTGCGAACTGCTTCGACCGACAGGGTCCGGAAGATGACGTTCGGCACGTACGCCGTATGCTGCCAGTAACGCATCGCGGAGCGTTCGGCTTCATCGACGGTCAACATCAGATAGGGCTCGCTCACCAGGTCCGCCAGCTTGATGCTGTCCTTGCGAAGCAACGGATGATTGACGCAAGTCCACAAGCGACGCGGCGAGCGCAACAAGAGCCGCGAGCGAATGGAGTGCCGGTCATGCAAGTTCGCAACCAGCATGATGGCCGCATCGACGCTACCGCTGATCAAGCTCTGCTCGATCGCGTCGCGCGGAAACTCGTGGAGACGCACCGTGATGCCCGGGAATGACCGCCAGAAGCGCGACAACAAGGGCGGCAGGAAATATCCGGCGATGGTGTAGCTGACGGCGACATCGACGGTGCCATCCACCTGCATTCCCCAGCGATGCGGCCCGCGTATCGCATCCGATACGCTGGCCTCGATGGCGCGGGCACGCTGCAAGAACTCCCGTCCGTCAAAGGTCAGCGTCACGCCGTTCGAGTGACGGTCGAACAGCTTGTGGCCGAGCTCGGCCTCGAGCGCCTTGATGGACGCGGTGACCGCAGATTGCGTCACGCTGAGCGCCGCCGCGGCGGCCGAAACGCGCCCGGTCTCGGCGGTTGCGATGAAATGCCGAACCTGACGGAACGTCAGAGACATAAAAATTTCCGATATCAGCGAACGATATTTCGAATTTTACAATCCCCCGGCGGACCGGAAAAATCAATCCATCGGTTCGCGAGTGAGAGGCATTGAGGTCATGTCCGATGGTTTGGAGTTGGTCGCTCGCGATATCAGCGTCCAATTCGAAGGCCTGAAGGCGCTGTCCAACGTGACCTTGAGCGTACCGCGGGGACGTATCGTCGGACTGATCGGCCCGAACGGAGCCGGCAAGACCACCCTTATTAATGTGCTGACGGGTTTCCAGCCGGTTGGCGCCGGAACCGTGGAACTCGAAGGCGAGACGCTGAGTGGCATTGCAGCGCACAAGCTGCGCCGCAAAGGCGTGGCGCGGACCTTCCAGTCGGGCCGACTTTTCCGCGACCTGCCGGTGATGGACAACCTTGAGGTCACCGGCGTCGGCCTGGGCCAATCCCGTCCGGAGGCGATTGGTGAAGCCGAGCGCGTCATGGCTTGGCTCGGCATTTTGCATCTGTCCAACACCATCGCCGGCGCCCTGCCCTATACCGACGAGCGCCGCGTCGCGATCGGCCGCGCCATCATGTGCACACCGCGCTATCTGCTGCTCGACGAACCGGCGGCAGGAATGTCGGAGCATGAGAGCCGCGAACTTGCCGCCATCATCCGGCGGATCGCCGGCGAGCTCAATGTCGGGGTGCTGCTGATCGAGCACAATATCGGCCTCGTGCTCGAGCTCTGCGAGCGGATCTACGTCCTCGATTCCGGCGAGGTCATCGAAGCCGGCCCGCCCGCTCAGATCCGTGACAGCGATGCGGTGCGGCACGCCTATATGGGCACGCAGCGCGACGAGCTGCTTCCGGTCGCCGCCGAAGAGGCCGTCGCGTCATGACGCTGCTTGCCGTCGACGACATCACCGTCAGCTATGGCCGCCTGACGGCTCTCCGCGGCCTGACGCTGAAGATCGACGAAGGCGAAATCCTGTTCGTGACCGGCCCGAACGGCGCTGGCAAGTCGACCTTGCTCAACGCCATCGCGGGCGTCGTGCCACCGGGCTCCGGGTCCATCATGATCGACGGCGCAAAGATCACGGGTGCCGCACCCGAAGACATCGCCCGGCGCGGATTCTCCCTGGTTCCGGAGGGACGCAATGTCTTTGGCGCGCTGACGATCGAGGAAAATCTGAAGGTCGGAACCGGCATGCGCGCCGACCGCAAGAAGATCGCCGACGATCTGGATCAGGTCTACGAGGAATTCCCGATGCTGGCCGAGCGCCGCCACACCCCGGCGGGCATGCTCTCCGGCGGCCAGCAGCAGATGCTCGTCATTGGCCGCGCCCTGATGGCCGCGCCCCGCATCATGGCGATCGACGAGCCGTCGCTCGGCCTTGCGCCAAAGATCATCGACCAGGTCTACGAGATCCTGGTGCGGCTGCGGACGCAGCGCAAGCTCACCCTCCTGATCGTCGAGCAGAGCTCGACACGCGCCATGATGACGGGCGGACGGATGGTCCTGATCCGCGGCGGCCGCATCGTGCTCGAGGGCCCTGCGGCCGATATGGTCAGGGATGATCGTCTGAAGCAGTCCTATTTCGGCTTCGGAGATCATTGAGATGCGCGAGCTGCTCCAGATCATCTTCGATGCCCTAAGCCTCGGCAGCCTCTACGCTCTTGGTGCGCTCGGCATCGCCCTGATCTTCGGCGTGATGCGGCTCGTCAACTTCGCCCACGGCGATTTTATCGCGTTTTGCGTCTTCGCCATGCTGTGGCCGTCGATCGATGCGGCGGCGATCGTCTTTGCCGGGCAGCTACCGTTCTATCTGCTGATCCCGCTGCTGCTGTTGGTCGGAGCCGCGCTGTCGATCCTGTCGGAGATCGTCGTCTTCCGCCGCTTCCGCAATGCCAATCCGGCGACGATGATGATCGCATCCTTCGCACTCGGCTTCGTGATCCGGCATCTCCTGCTGATGCTGTTTTCCAGCCGGCCGAAGTCAATCACGCTGTGGCCGAGCCTCGGCCTGCCGGTCGAATTCCTCGGCGCTCACATCCCGATGCTCCAGGTCGTGACCATCATCATCACGCTGGCCGTGCTGGTGGTCCTCGTCCTGTTCCTCAAGCGCACGCGCTACGGGCTCGAGATGCGCGCGGCCGCCGACAATTTCACCATGGCGCGCATGCTCGGGGTCCGCGCCAACGGCGTGATCCTGCTGGCCTTCGCCATCAGCGGCATGCTGGCGGCGGCGATCGGCCTGATCCTGGCGACCAATTCCGGCACCGCCGACATCGGCATGGGCGCCAACGTGATGCTGATCGCGTTCATCGCGACCGTGATCGGCGGCCTCGGCAGCATTCCCGGCGCCGTTGCCGCCGGCTTCCTGATCGGTGCGGCCAGCGTCGTGTTCCAGGCGACCCTGCCACACGACGCCAGGGTATTCCGCGACGCCTTCGTCTACGGCGCCGTCATCGTCGTCCTTCTGGTGCGGCCGCAGGGCCTGTTCGCACCGAAATCCGCCAAGCAGAGGGTCTGATCGATGTCGCAGCGGCCGTCCGTCATCCGGCAAACGATCATCACGCCGATCGTGCTGATCGTGGCGCTGCTCATCATGGCCGCCCTCTCCCATCAATTCGGCAGCCGGGCCTTCAACCGCACCGTGGTCGAGATGTTCATCAACATCATGGTGGTGGTCGGGCTCTACGTCTTCGTCGGCAATTCGGGCCTGCTGTCGTTCGGCCATATCAGCTTCATGTGCCTCGGCGCCTACATGACCGCCTGGCTCACGATTCCGCCGGTGATGAAGTCGATCACGCTCAAGGGCCTGCCGGCGTGGCTGCTCCACGCGCAACTGCCGATGTGGGTAGCGACGCCGATATCCGGACTGTTTGCGGCACTGTTCGCGCTGATCGTCGGCCGCGTCATCATGCGCCTGTCGGGCATCGCCGCCTCGATTGCGACCTTCGGCCTGCTCGGCGTCATCAACAATGTCTATTCAAACTGGGATTCGGTGACGGGCGGACAGGGTTCGATCGTCGGCATTCCGCCCACCATGAATGTCTGGACTGGATGGATCGGCGGCGCCGTGGCCATCGCGATCGCCTATCTCTACTCGATCTCGCGCTCCGGGCTGGCACTTCGCGCCACGCGAGACGAAGCCGTCGCGGCCAGCGCCTCCGGCATTGACATCGTCCGCGAACGGTTGATCGCCTTCGTCGTCAGCGCGTTCATCATCGGGCTCGCCGGCGCGCTGTACGCGCATTTCCTGAGCATCGTCAATCCCGGCGCATTCTATCTGCGGACGACGTTCATCACGCTGTCGATGCTGGTGGTTGGCGGCATGTACAGCCTCAGCGGAGCCGTCTCGGGCGTGGTCGCGATCTCCGTGTTGATCGAGCTGTTCCGCAATCTCGAGAAGGGCATCAGCCTCGGCGGTCACACCGTCGGCCTGCCGAACGGTGTCCAGGAGATCGCGATCGGCATCATCACCATCGCGATCCTGATGTATTTGCCGACGGGACTGACCCGCAACCAGGAATTCTCCTGGCGTCGATGGCCGTTGCAGCGCCGCCTGACGCCACCGGTCCAGACCGCGCTGAAGGAACTGCACTGACGCTTGTTTGTACAATTGGAGGAGTGGGGATATGCGCTTTACGACATTACTCAGCATCTTGGCCGGAGCATCCGCGCTCTGGTTCACGCCTGCCCGGGCAGCCAACGAGATCGTTGTTGGGTTTGCGACCGCGGCATCCGGATTCATGCAAGCCTACGACAAGCCGGCGCAGGACGCGGCACTGATCCGGATCGAGGAGATCAACAAGGCCGGCGGCCTGCTCGGCAAGAAGATCAAGCCCGTCTTTGCCGACACCAAGACCGATCAGGCCGAGGGTGCCAAGGCCGGCCTTGCGGTGCTCGACCAGGGTGCCGACCTCGTCATCGTCTCCTGCGACTACGATTTCGGCGCGCCCGCGGCGCTACAGGCGCAGGCTGCCGGCAAGGTTTCCTTCTTCCTCTGCGCCGAATCGATCAAGGCCGGCATCCCCGGCATCGGCCCGTTCTCGTTCTCGGCCTCGGTGCTGGCACCGGTGCAGGGAGCGACCATGTCGGAATGGGCTTACACCAAGAAGAACGCGCGCAGCTTCTATCGGCTGCTCGACAGCTGGACCGTCTACAACAAGGGCATCTGCGACGGCTTCGACTGGATGCTGCCGCGCCTCAAGGAGGCCAAGCTGGTCGGCAGCGACACCTTCAAGAACGACGATGCCTCGATCGCTTCGCAGATCACGCGCATCAAGAGCCTGCCGAAGGAGCCTGACGCTATCATGCTCTGCACGATGATGCCGGGCGCTGTCTCCGCCATCAAGCAGATCCGCGCCGCCGGCATCAAGTCGATGATCCTCAACGGGTCGGGTGTCGACGGCAGCTACTGGATGAACGCCGTTCCCGACCTCTCGAACTTTTACGTCCCGGTGCAGGGCTCGGTCTATGGCGACGATCCGAACCCGAAGGTCAACGAGTTCAACAAGAAGTACAAGGAGGTCACCGGCGGTGACCCCTCCAGCCAGTACGTCTATCCGGGTTACGTCCTGATCGACGTCTGGGCCAAGGCGGTCGAACGCGCCAAATCGACCGATGCGGCAGCCGTCGTGGCCGAGCTCGAGAAGATGAACAACGAGTCCACGCTGTTCGGGCCGCGCACCTTCACCAAGGACATCCACCACCAGAACCAGGGTCGTTACCTGATCGTCGACACCGAGGCCGGCAAGCCGCAGGTGATCGACCAGTGGACGATCTCGGAGAAGATCCCGCTCGACTATCTGGTGTCCAAGTAACCCGGCAATGCACCGCCCTGGGTGCGCCAGTCATACCCGGGGCGGCCTTCGCCGGTCATATGCAAAGCCAGTTGGAAGGAAATCAGGAGATGGTCGTGATCAACTGCGACATGGGCGAGGCCTACGGCCTCTACAAGATGGGCGACGACAAGGCATTGATGCCTCATATCGACGTCGCGAACGTCGCCTGCGGCTTTCATGCCTCCGACTTCAATCACATGCGCAAGACCGTGCAGCTCGCCAAGCAATTTGGCGTCAAGGTCGGGGCGCACCCGTCGCTGCCCGATCTGCAGGGATTTGGTCGCCGGGAGATGAAGATCGACCGCGAAGAGCTGGCCAATTGCCTGCTCTATCAGATCGGCGCACTCAAGGCCTTCCTGGATGCCGAAGGCATGGCGCTCAATCACATCAAGCCGCACGGCGCACTTTACGGCATGGCATCGCGCAACGAGGAGATCGCCGAAGCCGTGGCTGATGCCGCCGACGTCTACAAGGTGCCGTTGCTCGGCATGAAGGGAACGTTGCACCAGAAGGTCTACGAGCGGCGCGGTCATGCCTTCGTCGCCGAATACTATGCCGACCTCGACTACAATGCCGACGGCAGCCTGATCATCACCCGCGAGCACGAGGCGAAGGATCCGGCCGACGCCGCCACCCGATGCGCAAGGGCGGTCAATGAAGGCAAGACGCGCACGGTGGCCGGAAACGACATCGTGGTCGGCTCCGATTCGATCTGCATCCACTCCGACACGCCGAACGCCGTCGCCATCGCCGAAGCCGTCCGCGAGGCGGTGCGCCCTTATCTCACCGCGCGCTGAACCGTCGCGACAACGAACCAATACACTACGAGGAAACAATGGCAACGCAGCAGATCTTCTCGCCGCTCCCAGGCATCTTTTATCGCAAGCCCGCGCCCGACAAGCCGGTCTACAAGAACGACGGCGACGCCGTCGCCGAGAGCGACACGATCGGGCTTATCGAGGTGATGAAATCGTTCAACGAGGTGAAAGCCGGCATCGCCGGCAAGATCGTCCGCTTCCTGGCCGAGAATGAAGATGCCGTGATGGCCGGCCAGCCGATCGCCGAAATCGACGTTTAGGGCTCTCCGACCAGCCATGGCGATCAAGAAGCTCCTCATAGCCAATCGCGGCGAGATCGCGGTGCGCATCATCCGTGCGGCGCGCGATCTCGGCATTGCAACCGTGCAGGTCTACAGCAAGGCCGACCAGGATTCGCTCGCGGTCAGGCTCGCCAACGAGGCGGTCGATATCGGTCCGCCGCAGGCGTCGAAATCCTATCTCAACCAGGCGGCGATCCTCGCCGCGGCGCGGAACACTGGCGCCGACGCTATCCATCCCGGCTACGGCTTCCTGGCCGAGAACGCGGAGTTCGCCGCCGCAGTCGAAGCGGCGGGATTGATCTTTGTCGGTCCGACCGCGCAATCGATCCGGCTGATGGGCGACAAGGTCGCAGCACGTGAGGCCGCCGCCGCGGCCGGCGTGCCGACCGTCCCCGGCAGCCAGGGGCGGCTGGAGTCGGCGGAAGCGGCCTTCGCGCTGGTCGAGAAAACCGGCTTCCCCGTGATGATCAAGGCTGCCGCCGGAGGCGGCGGACGCGGCATCCGCATCGCACGGTCGCCCGAGGAGTTTCAGCATCTGATGCCGCAGGCACAGGCCGAGGCGCTCGCGGCCTTTGGCGACGGCGGGCTTTACGTCGAAAAGCTGATCGAAGGCGCGCGGCATATCGAGGTGCAGGTGCTCGGCGACGGACACGACGTGATCCATTGCTTCGAACGCGAATGCTCTTTGCAGCGCCGCCGCCAGAAGGTCTGGGAAGAAGCCCCCTCGCCCTCGCTCACCCAGGCTGTGCGGGAGAGGCTCTGCACCTCGGCCGTGGCACTCGCCAGAGCGGTCAATTATCGCGGCGCCGGGACGCTCGAATACCTCTACGACGACGCCACCGGCGAATTCTACTTCCTGGAGATGAACACCCGCATCCAGGTCGAGCATCCGGTCACGGAGATGATCACGGGCATCGACCTCGTCCGCGAGATGATCCGGATCGCCGGCGGCGAACGCTTGCGCTTCAGCCAGAACGAGATGCGCGTCAGCGGCCATTCGATCGAGGTCCGTATCAACGCCGAGGATCCCGCCAGAAACTTCCTGCCGAACCCGGGCACGGTGAGCGCGCTCAGCCTGCCCGTCGGCGACGGCGTTCGCTTCGACAGCATGCTCTATCAGGGCTACACGGTGCCTCCCTTCTACGACAGCCTGCTCGGCAAGCTGATCGTGCACGACAAGGATCGGCCGAGCGCCATGAAGAAACTCGAGCGCGCGCTTGCCGAGCTCACCGTCGAAGGCATTTTCACGACCAAACCCCTGCACCAGGCGCTGGCGCGCGACGCCGACGTCCAGGCTGGACGCTTCAATACGGCATGGCTCGAACCCTGGCTTGAGTCCCATGCCGCCGCCCTTGCCACCGCTCAGCCGCCATCAGCCGCGAAGGTCGCCTCATGATGGCGAGAGAATCCGCCCCGTCAGCAACAGGAGGCCGCTAGCATGCAAACTCGATTTTCCTTCGGCGGCGATGAGCACATTTTCGCCGAGGTCGGCGAAGCGATGTCGCTCGAGGCCTTTTTCAAGAGCCTGTTCATCACCAATGCGGTGCGCGATGCCAGGATCAAGGGTGTCACCGAGATCTGTCCGGCGAACGCGTCCTATCAGGTCAAGTTCGATCCGGAGCGGATCAGGCCCGACGATCTGCTCGCCGAGCTGAAGCGGCTGGATTCCGCATCCGAGAAATCAGAACCGGTGATCAAGACGCGGATCATCGAGATTCCCGTGCTCTACAACGACCCCTGGACCCGCGAGACCTTGATGCGCTTCCGCGAGCGTCACCAGGATCCTGACGGAACCGACCTCGAATACGCCGCGCGGATCAACGGCCTCGACAGCGTCGATGCCTTCATCAAGGCGCATTCCAGCGCGCCCTGGTTCGTCTCGATGGTCGGCTTCGTCGCCGGCCTGCCCTTCCTCTACCAGATGGTCGAGCGCAAGCGGCAGCTTCAGGCCCCGAAATATCTGCGCCCGCGCACGGATACGCCGAAGCTCACCGTCGGACATGGCGGCTGTTTCAGCTGCATCTATTCGGTGCGCGGCGCCGGCGGTTACCAGATGTTCGGCATCACGCCGATGCCGATCTATGATCCCAATCAGACCATCAGCTATTTGCGCGACTTCATGTGCCTGTTCAAACCGGGCGACATCGTGAAATGGAAACCGATCGACCGGGCAGCCTATGACGCCGCGGTCGCCGACGTCGACGCCGGCCGGTTTGCGCCTGTAATCCGCGACGTCTCGTTCTCGTTGACCGAGTTCAACCGCGACATTGATGGCTACAACAGCAAGCTCGATGGAGTTCTCCATGGCCGTTAGGGTTTTGAAGCCGGGTCTTGCGACCACCGTCCAGGACCTCGGACGTCCCGGCTATTATCACATCGGCATCCCGCTCTCCGGCGGCATGGACCGTCACGCGCTGGTCGCCGCAAATCTGCTCGTCGGCAATGATGCAGGCGCAGCCGTGCTTGAAGCGGTGTTCATGGGGCCCGAGCTCGAATTCACCGAGGACGCCACGGTCGCCGTCACCGGCGCGGAGCTGCCGCCAAAACTCGACGGCGAGCCGCGCGAGACCTGGACCAGCTTCAAGGTGAAGCGTGGCCAGATTCTCTCCTTCGACTTCCTCAAGCGAGGCGCACGCGGCTACATCGCGGTGGCCGGCGGCATCGATGTGCCCGTGGTGCTCGGCTCGCGATCGACCTACGCACTCGGTGCGCTCGGCGGCTTCAAGGGCCGCAAGCTCGAGGCCGGCGACGAATTGCCGGTCGGCCATGCCAGCGCGACGGTCAAGGACGGCCGCACCATCGCCAACGATTTACGCGGACAACCGGCGGGAATGCCAACGGAGCTGCGCGCAATGCCCGGCCTCTATTGGCACCGCATCACCGAGGCCGCCGGCAGCGGGTTCTTCTCCGACACCTGGAAGGTCGCGCCGGAAGCGGACCGCATCGGCTACCGCTTCAAGGGTGGCAAGCCGCTCGAATTCGTTCCGCGCGAACCGCCGTTCGGCGCCGGCTCGGATCCGTCCAACATCACCGATGCCTGCTATCCCTACGGCTCGATCCAGGTTCCCGGCGGCACCGAGCCGATCGTGCTGCATCGCGACGCCGTATCCGGCGGCGGCTACTTCATGGTCGGCACCGTGATCGCCGCGGACATGGATTTGATCGGTCAGCTCCAGCCCAACACGCCGGTGAAGTTCGTCAAGGTCGACATGGATCAGGCGCTTGCGGCACGCAAGAGCCGGACCGAGCTGCTGGGCAAGCTTCGCAGCGCCATGGCGTAATCGCGAGGGGACCGCCGCATCTGCCAACGGACCTCGGCCGCGGGCGCGGAGCGATCGCGCTTGGTCAAGTCTAAACCTGTGGCTGTCGATTGCGCGCCCGCACATCTGAGGTCTGTGCCACGGCGTGCTGTCCGCCGGACGGCACGAGAGTTGCAGCGGACAGATTCGGGCTGAGAAACACTGCTCATGAGTTGTGCAAACATCGGAACAACCGCGATGTCCGTTTCTCTGAAACAGATCCGCTACTTCGTCGCCGCCGCCGAGACCGGGCGGATCAGCCAGGCGGCCATCGATCTCAACGTCTCGCAATCCGCGGTCACCGCGGCGATCCAGCAGCTCGAGGCCACCGTCTGCGCCCGCTTGCTGGAGCGCGCGCCGAACGGCGTAACCGTCACCATGGAGGGCAGCCGCTTCCTTTCCCAGGGCCGTCATATCCTCGCCGCCGTCGCCGAGGCGGTGCGCGACACGCAGATGTCCGCCGGCCCCCTGTTCGGGACGATCCGCGTCGGCGTCACTTACACCGTGTCGGGCTACTTCCTGCCGCGTCATCAGATGCGCTTCAAGGCGAGTTTCCCCGGAATCACGATCGAGCTGTTCGAGGCGCCGCGCGACGTGCTCGAACGCGCACTCGTCGATGGTGCGCTCGACCTCGCGGTGATGCTGGTCTCGAACCTGCGCGACAACGCCATGCTCACCAGCGAGACCTTGCTGCGATCGCCGCGCCGGCTGTGGCTTGCGCCCGAGCATCCCCTGACCCGTGCCGAGCGGGTCCACCTCGCTGACGTCGCGACCTATCCCTATGTCATGCTCACGGTCGACGAGGCCAAGCACACCTCGATGCGCTATTGGAACAACGCTTCACTCGAACCGAAGACGGTGTTCCGTACCTCCTCGGTCGAAGCCGTTCGCTCCATGGTCGCCGGCGGCATGGGGATCGCCATTCTGTCCGACCTGATCTACCGGCCCTGGTCGCTGGAGGGGCAGCGGATCGAGACCCGCGTCATCGAGGACGAGGTGCCCAGCATGGACATCGGTCTTGCATGGCGTCGCGACACCAAGCCATCGGAGGCTGCGATGGCTTTCCGCGATTTCATGCGCTTTGCGGTTGCCGGCGTCGGACCGGCCCGGCCACCGGTCAGCATGGACCACCGACATCAGGCCGAGGAGGCCATCGAAATCTAGAATATCAGTTTCCGTTTTATTCGACTTGACGCCGTCCGGCTGTCCTCGCCAAACTTTGACCCGGGGACACGACGACCGGAGGCACAGCCGGCGGCGGGAGTGAGACATGCAAGTCACCTACACGACCAACGACATCCCGTTGCAGACCCGCCGCCAATACTGGCAGGAAGTCGTCTCGAAGACCTATTACTCGCTCGACCTGCGATTCCCGAGCACGCGCGACTTCAATGCGCGCCTCGGCGCCTGGTCGATGGGCCCTGTCTCGGTGTCCCGCAACATCGCCAACGGCCTGCTGTACAAGCGGCATGAGCGGCATCTCCTGAGCGAGCGGGAGGAATCCTTCCTGATCACGGTGCCCGAACTCGCCGAAATCCGTTTCGAGCAGGACGGTAAGGTGGTGCATTGCCGCCCGGGCGCGTTCCTGATCGAGCGCAGCCACCTACCCTACGAGTTCAGCCATCAGGATCCGACGGCGCTGTGGTGTCTGAAGATCCCGAGCGCGGTGCTGCGCGCCCGCATTTCCCGGCCCGAGCGCCTCGCGACGCTGCAATTCGACGCCAGCCGCAGCGTCGGCGCGCTGTTCGTCGACACGCTGCGCCTGTCCGGTGAACGTATCGAGGAAATGGACGAGACGGCGCGCGCGATGATGGGCAAGCATCTGATCGAGCTGCTTGCGATGGCCATTGAATCCGACGACCGTGTGTTGACCGGTCACTCGTCCTCCGTGCGCAACGGCCATCTGCTGCGTTGCGAGCAGTTCATCCGGGCCCGCCTCGACGATATGCGGCTGACGCCGCAGATGATCGCCGACGGCTGCGGCATCTCGCTGCGCTATTTGCACCAGATCTTCGAGGGCGAAGGCCTGACCGTCTGCGCCTATATCCGCAACCAGCGCCTTTCAATGTGCGACGCCCTGCTGCGCGATGCGAACTGCCGCAAGAGCATTTCGGAAATCGCCTATCAATGGGGCTTTGCCGACCAGGCGCAGTTCAGCCGCAATTATCGCGGCCGGTTCGGATGCACCCCGAGCGAGGCGCGCGCGATTTCGCGCACCGCCAACTCCTGATGACTGGCCTGCTGATGGATTTTTAGGCACACCGCCGCCGGCCTGGGCATGTATGAGCACCGGCGCGGTTCGCTCTCTCGCACAAACCTTCCTGCGCTCAGCGTCAAGAACGGAAGCCGCCGCTCTGCCTAAGATCGGCGAAACGCTCGTTCGAAAGGAAGAGGCATGGCGCAGAACCTTCGTGTGGCCGTCGACGTCGGTGGCACCTTCACCGACATCTGCATCATGGACGAGACGACCGGTCTCGTGCGGATCGAGAAGACCTCCTCCACGCGCGACCCGATCGAAGGGATCATGGGCGGCGTATCCAAGGCCGGCATCGACCTGTCCAAGGTGGCGTTGTTCTCGCACGGCACCACGATCGCCACCAACGCGCTGATCACCCGCCGCCTGCCGCGCACCGCCGTGGTGACGACCAAGGGGTTCCGCGACGTCATCGAGATCCGGCGCGCCAACAAGGAAGACCTCTGGGACACTTACAAGGACGTGGTCAGGCCCTATGTGCCGCGGCGCGACCGCCTCACCGTGCCAGAACGCGTCGATGCTGCCGGCACGGTGATCGAGCCGCTCGACGTCGAAGCTGCGCGCAGCGTCGCACGCATCCTCAAGCGTCGCGGCGTCGCCGCGGTCGCGGTGTGCTTCATGAACGCCTATCTCAACGGCGCCAATGAGCGCGCCATGCGCGATATTCTGCTGGCGGAGATGCCCGACATTCCGGTCTCGATCTCCTCGCAGGTGCTTCCCGAAATCTTCGAGCACGAGCGGTTCTCGACGACGGTCGCCAATGCCGTGGTGAGCCCAGTCGTCGTCAACTACACGAGCCGGCTCGGCGAACGCCTCTCGGACGAGGGCTACACCCGCGATCTTCTGCTGCTGCACACCGGCGGCGGCGTGATGACGCCGGCGAGCGTGAAGGATTTCGCGGCGCGCCTTGCCGGCTCCGGCATCGCCGCCGGGGCCATAGCCAGCCGCCATATCGCCGGTCTTTGCGGTTTCCCCAATTCGATCGGCCTCGACATGGGCGGCACGTCGACCGACGTGTCGCTCGCCTATGAGGGCCAGTCGCGGATCACCAAGGACTGGCACATCGAGTTCGGCTATCCGATTCGCTTCGCATCGATCGAGGTGCTCACCATCGGTGCCGGCGGCGGCTCGCTGGCCTGGACCGATCCGGCCGGCTCGCTGCGCAACGGTCCGCAATCGGCCGGCGCCTATCCGGGACCGGCCTGCTACGGCAACGGCAATACGCAGCCGACCAACACCGATGCCAATGTGACGCTCGGTCGGCTTGGTACCGATCTCGCCGGCGGCAAGGTCAAGCTCGACCCCGAACTGGCGCGGCAAGCGGTCGAGGGCGGCGTCGCCAAGCCGTTCGGCCTCGGCCTGCATGAAGCCGCAGACGCAATCGTCAAGGTCGCCAATGCCAACATGTCGGATGCGGTGCGCCTGATCTCGATCAGTCGCGGCTACGATCCGCGCGACTTTGCGCTGGTGGCGTTCGGCGGCGCCGGTGCCCTGCATGGGGTCGACGTCGCACGCGAGCTGGCGATTCCCGTCGTGATCGTACCGCTCAATCCCGGCGTGACCTCAGCGCTCGGTTGCCTGCTCGTCGACATGCAGCACGATTTTTCGCAGAGCTGCATGGTCGACGCCGCCGAGGCCGACGCCGCCGAGATCGAGGCGCAGTTCGCGGAGCTCGAGAAAGCCGCGCTCGCACGGTTGACCCATGAGGGCGTCGCGCAGCAGGACATCGTGCTGCAGCGCTCGATCGACATGATGTATCGCGGCCAGTGGCGTTCGCTTGCCGTCAACGCGCCGCGGCCGATCGGCGCGATCGCCGATCTGGTGCAGAGCTTCCATGCCGAGCACCAGCGCGAGTACAATTTCCGCCGCGACAGCGCACCGGTCAGTTTCTTCCGTCTCAATCTGAAGGCAGTGGGGGTGGTCCCCAAGGCCGAGTTTGCTGTCCACGAGCCGACCGGCGCTAGCCCCGAGCCGGTCAGCCGCCGCAGGGTCTGGTTCGAGGGCAGCGGGCTCGATACACCCGTCTATCGGCGCGACGACCTGCCCTGCGGCTTCTCCTTCCAAGGCCCCGCGATCATCGAGCAGGTCGATGCCACCACTGTCGTCCCGCCCGGCGCCAGCGCCGAGGTCGACAAATATCTCAACATCATCATCCGCGTGAAGGAGTGAACCATGGCCGGAGCTCTCCCGCTCGACCCCGTGACCTTCGAGGTTCTGAAGAACTCCTTCATCACCAGCGTCGACCAGATGGGCGAGCAGGTCTTGAGGACCTGCTACTCCTTCGTCATCTACAATCGCGACTTCTCGAGCGCGCTGCATGACGCCAACGGCGAATGCGCGGCGCAGGGCAACCAGGACATCGCCGTCCACGTCGGCACGCTGCATTTCACCTGCAAGGATGTCATGCGCCATTTCGAAGACGATATGCAAGAGGGCGACGTTTTCGCCATCAACGATCCCTATGCCGGCGGCACGCACTTCTCCGACGTGCGGCTGATCCGTCCGATCTTCGCCGACGGCAAGATCATCGCTTTCAGCCAGTCCAACGGACACTGGTCCGACGTCGGCGGCAGCGTGCCGGGATCGTTCGACGTCGCCGCCCGCGAGATGTTCCGCGAGGGCCTGCGCATCACGCCGGTCCGCCTGTTCGACAAAAACGGCCTGCGCAAGGACGTCGCGCATCTGATCGCCTCGAACACGCGCGACCCGGCCTCGATCATCGGCGACATCCAGGCACAGGCCGAAGCCACCGCCGTCTGCGAACGCGAGATCCTGCGGCTGGTCGGCAAATATGGCCGCGACACCGTCGAGACCGGGCTTGCCGCCGTCCAGGACTATGTGGAGCGTTCGGCACGCCAACGCATCGCAGCGCTTCCTGACGGCGAATGGGAGACGGTCGATTTCATCGATCGCGATCCGGCTGGCGGCGAAGGCATGATCCCGATCCGCATCAAGATGACGATAAAGGGCGATCGCGCAATCTACGACTTCACCGGCAGCCATCCAACCATCGGCTCGATCTACAACTCGGCGTTCGGTGCAACCTTCTCTGCCGTAGCCGCCGGCATGAAGACTTTCTTCCCCGACCTGCCGCTCAATTCCGGTTTCTACCGCTGCTTCGAGATCATCGCCCCCGAAGGATCGATCGTCGACGCCAAATGGCCGATCGCGGTCACCGGCTTTCTGATGCCGTTCGAGAAGATCATGAACTCGATCTACGAAATGTGGTCGAAGCTGATGCCGGAGCGCGCGCTCGCTTGCGCGTTCAATCTCGAATATCTGCTCACCGGCGGGCTCGATGCCCGCAGCTCCGACAAGCCGATCTTCATGTTCTATGACTGGCTGCCCGGCGGCTGGGGCGGGCGCAACGGCAAGGATGGCAGCAATGTCACGACCGCCTGCTTCGGCACCGGCCTGATGTCCCAGCCGGTCGAAGGCCAGGAGCGCGCCAACCCGATCCTGACCACCGAATGCGAGATCCTCAAGGACTCTCCCGGCCCAGGCAAGTGGCGCGGCGGCGCCGGCGTGGTGAAGACGTCGCGGATGCTTCAGGCCGAGAAAACCGTGATCTCCTATATCTGCGACCGCGAGCGTGCGATCGTGTGGGGCATCGAGGGCGGCCTGCCGTCGATGCCCCACGGCCTGACCCTGAAGCGCGCCGGCAGCACGGCCGAGGAGCGGCTCGGCTCGATCTTCTCGGACGTCCCGATCGGCGAAGGCGACACTTTCTCGCGTCCGACTGCCGGCGGCGGCGGGTTTGGCGATCCGCTGGAGCGCGATCCGAACCTCGTCGTCGAGGATATCAAGGACGACTATGTCTCGGTCGAGCGTGCCGCCAAGGACTATGGCGTCGTGGTGCACACCATCGACGCCGAGCTCTGCAACTACGGGGTCGACAAGGTCGCGACCGAGGCGCTCCGTGCGAAGATCCGCTCCGAGCGCGTTGCCGATGTCCGGCTCGATCCGGAGCTGGTGGCGCGACGCTATCGCAGCGGGGCAATCGACGCGCTCGACGCGATCCGCAAGCACGCGGTGATCCTCGATTGGGGCACCGGTGCCTTGCTTCCCGAATCCACGCGCCAGTTCCGCGAGGTGTTCGAGCGGCGCTCGGTCGCAACGTGGAAAGCAGGCTGAATGCCATCGCCGGCCGCGACGCCGGCAAACCGCACAGAGCGTTCACGAAAAACTGGATCCGACACCGCCCCTCCACTTTCATTCGAGCCATGAGGATTGTGCTATGACGAGTACGACGTGCCTTTCCCCCAATCGAGTTTGGCCGATCCGCCCCGCGCTCGGCCTTGCCGCCGGCCTCGCCCTTGCCGCTGCGGTCGCGCCGGCCGCGGCCGAGACGCCGTGGTTTCCGATGAAGGTCTACGACGCGTCGTCCGGCACACCGAAGCCGGCCGAGTACACGCCGCTGCCGAAGGCCGAGAAGCCCTACAGGCTCTGCGTGCTGTTTCCGCACATGAAGGACAGTTTCTGGGTCGCCGTTGCCTATGGCATCGTCAAACAGGCCGAGGCGATGAACGTCAACATGAACCTCTACGAGGCCGGAGGTTACGAGAACCTGCCGAAACAGCTGTCGCAATTCGATGACTGCATGGCGAGCGGACCGGACGCCATCATCGTCGGCGCCATCTCCGGCGCAGGCCTCAGCAAGAAGTTCGAGGAAGCCAAGGCCAAGGGCGTGCCGGTCGTCGGCGTCACCAACCCGCTGCCGCCGAACGCGCTGCCCGCGGCCAACTACGTCGATTTCGTCGCCATGGGCGAAGTCACCGGCGACGGCCTGCTGGCGCAATCCAAGCCCGGCGACAAGCTCAACATCGTGACGTTCCCCGGTCCGGCCGGCTCTGGCTGGGCGGAGTCGTTCAACGAAGGCTTCAAGAAGGCCGTTGCCAAGAACCCGAATGCCAAGATTCTGGCTGAGAAATTCGGCGACTCCGGCGTCGCCGTGCAGCTTCAGCTCATTCAGGACGCCTTGCAGGCCTATCCCGGCATGAACGTGATCTGGGGCACCGCCCCCACAGCTGAAGCCGCCATCGGCGCCGTTGCCGAGGCCGGCCGAAGCGACCTGAAGATCGTATCGTCTTACGAAAACCAGGCCATGCTCGATGCGCTCAACCGCGGCGACATCCTCGCCTTCGCAACCCAGTATCCGGTCGGAGAAGGCGCCGTCGCGATCGATCAGGCAGTGCGTCTCATCGAGAAGAAGCCGGTCATGAGCCTTGTCCAGCCGATCGCCGCTGTCATCGACAAGACCACCGTACCGAAATTGCAGATGGACCTCGTGCTGGCTCCGGCGAGTTGGACACCGGTCTATTCGGTCAAGGCCAAGTAAGCCGCTCGCGAATGGTGCCGGGTGGGAGCACCTGCTCCCGCCCGTCTTGCTCACGGCCAACGGAGACGCGGATGGATGTCGAGATCGACCCGAAGCCTGCCGAGCCTCTGCTTCGATTGCGGGGGATATCAAAGCGCTTCACCGGCGTTCGCGCGCTCGACCGGGTCGACCTCGACGTTCGTGCCGGCGAGCTTCATGTCCTGTTCGGCGAGAACGGCGCCGGCAAATCGACCCTGATCAATGTCGTCTCGGGAACGTTTCCGCCGGACGAAGGCACGTTCCATTTTGGCGACGAGGAGATTCATCATCTCACGCCGCAGCGGGCCCGCACGATCGGCATCAGCCCGGTCTTTCAGGAGTTCTCGCTTATCCCGAGCCTCACGGTGGAAGAGAACCTGTTCCTCGGCCGCGAGGTCACGCATGGCGGCGTGCTGCGCTCGCGCGAGATGCGCAAGCGCGCCAGGGCGCTGATCGACGAGCTCGGCTTCGATCTCGATCCGGCGCAGCGGATCGACGACCTTTCCCGCGCGCACCAGCAGATGGCCGAAATCGCCAAGGCCCTGCTCGGCCGCGTCCGCCTCTTGATCCTTGACGAGCCGACCGCCTCGTTGACCGAGCGCGAGACCGGACGGCTGTTCGAGCTGATCGCGCGCCTGAAGAGCCAGAATGTCGGGCTGATCTATGTCTCGCATCGCATGCGCGAAATCCGCGCCCTTGCCGACCGTGTGACGGTGCTGCGCGACGGCCGCCACATCCAGACCCTCGACGCCGCCGGCTCGACCGACGGCGAGCTGGTGGAGCTGATGACCGGCCGCAGGATCGACCTGCTGTTCCCGGGCATCGCCCACCGGCCTGACAAGGTGATGGTCGACATCGAAAACCTGACGCTCGCGGACGGCAGCGTTCAGGAGGTGAATTTCCATGCCCGCGCCGGTGAGATCACCGGCATCGCAGGTCTCGTCGGCTGCGGCAAATCGGAGCTGATCCGCGCGGTCTACGGCATCGAGCCCGCGGCATCAGGCGTGATCCGGATCGACGGCCTGCCTTACGAATTCCCGACTCCGAGGCAAAGCCTCAAGCGCGGCATCGCCTATTTTCCTGCCAATCGGGTTGCTGAAGGGCTCGCGCTGTCCCGTCCGATCCGCGAGAACGCATCGATGACGGTGCTCGACCTGCCCGCGTTCGCGCGCTTCGGCGTGCTGCGGCAAGCCGCCGAACGCGCCACGATCGCGGACATCATGGAGCGGTTGCAGCTGAGGCCGCCGAACATCGAACGGAGCGCCGGCGCGCTGTCCGGCGGCAACCGTCAAAAAGTGATGCTGGCACGCGCGCTCACGCGTGAGCTGACCGTGTTCCTGTTCGACGAGCCGAGTGTCGGGATCGACGTCGGCGCCAAGCTCGAGGTCTACCAGTTCATGAAGCGCCTGGTCGAGGCCGGCGCCGCCGTGATCGTGGTGTCGTCGGAATTGCCGGAGGTTCTGGCGCTGTCGAACCGGCTCTACGTCATGCATCACGGCCGCGTCGCCGCCGAGCTGAGGGGCGCCGAGAAGACCGAGCAGAACGTGCTGTCCAGCTTCTTCCGCGACCATCTCGCCGCGGAGGTCGCGTGAACACCGCGCTGGTCACCGCAAACACGCAAGGCGCGATCGGCTTGCGATCGTTCGCAGGCCGTGTCGGGTTCCTGCCAGCCCTGCTGGTCTTGCTCGTCGCCGGCATGTCGGCGGTCGATCCGCAGTTCTACGGCATCATCAACATCCTCAACATCCTGCGCAACGCGTCGCTGCTCGCGATCGTCGCCTGCGGTCAGGCGCTGGTCATCATCGCGGGCGGCTTCGATCTTTCGGTCGGCGCCGTCGTGGCGCTCGCGAGCGTCGTCACCGCCAAGACCATGGCGGCCGCAGCCACCGCGTTTCCCGGCAACAACGCCCTCATCATTGCCAGCGGGATGGCGGCCGGACTCGGCTCCGGGGCCGTAGTCGGGCTCGTCAACGGCTTCTGCGTGGCGAAGCTCAAGGTATCCGGCTTTGTGGTGACCCTGGGCACGATGTCGGCGACTGCGGGCGTCGGCCTGATGATCACCAACGGAATCCCGGTTTACGGCATGCCCGATATCTTCGTGAAGGGCTTTGGGCGCGCCCAGGCGCTCGGCCTGCCGACCGCCGTCCACGTGGCGCTGGTCATCATCATCGTGATGGTGTTTGCGCAGCGGCGCACGCTGTTCGGCCGTTACGTCTACGCGATCGGCGGCAATGTCGATGCGGCCATCGTTTCGGGCGTATCGATCCAGCGCCACGTCGTCGGCACCTACGTTGTCTCGAGCATGCTTGCGGCACTGACCGGCATCCTGCTGACCGCGCAGGTCGGCTCCGGCCAGGCGAGCTTCGGCGGCGACCGGATGATGCTGCAATCGATCGCGGCCGCCGTGATCGGCGGCGTGAGCTTGCGCGGCGGCGTCGGGCGCATCGAGATCGTCGCCATCAGCGCCCTGTTCCTGACCATCCTGGGCAATGCGCTCAACCTCCTGCACGTCGACTCCCGGCTGCAGCCGGTCTTCCTCGGCGTCATCATGGTCGCGGCCGTGGCGCTGGACGAACTCAGCCGACGGAGCAAGGCTCGTGTCTGACCTCGAATTGTCCGTCGCCGCCAAGAACGCGGATCGCCCGAAATTGGCGCCGGGTCGCTGGCTCTGGAGCGCAGTGCTGCCGGTCGCATTGGTGGCCCTGTTGCTCGGCTTCGCCGCGGTCGACCGCGGCGTGTTGTCGCCGGCCAACCTGCTCAACATCGCGCAGCAGACCAGCTATCTGGCGCTGTTCGCGATGGCCCAGACCGTGGTGATCCTGACGCGCGGCTTCGACCTCGCACTCGGCCCGACCGTATCGATGGTGAGCGTCGGCACCGCGCTGGCGATGGCCGGCGCCACGGCGTCGGGCCTTGGTACAGGCGCCGTGCTGCTCGCCGGGCTCGCTGCCGGCTTCCTGCTCGGCACCGCGTGCGGCCTCTTCAACGGCGTGGTTATTGCGCTGCTCGGGGTCAACCCCTTCGTCGCAACGCTCGGCAGCTACAATATCGCGATCGGGATTGCGACCACGCTGTCGTCCGGACGGCCCGTGCAAGGCGTGCCGGCGCCGTTCTCGCAGATCTTCTACGGCGGCACCGTCTTCGGTATTCCGGCGGCCATCGCGATCACGGTCGGGGTCGGCGCCGTGCTCCATTGGACCCTGACGCGGACCGTGTTCGGCCGTTCGCTTTACCTCATCGGCACCAACCCGCGCGCAGCGGCGGTCGCCGGCCTGCCGGTCAAGCGCACTCTGATCGCGACTTATGTGCTGTGCTCCGTGCTTGCGGCGCTCGGCGCGATCATGATGACGGCGCGGACCGGATCGGGCGAGCCGAACCTCGGCGGGGCGCTTTCATTGCAGGCGATTGCCGGCGCCGTGGTCGGCGGAACGAGCCTGGCGGGCGGGCGCGGCGGGGTCGGCACCGCGGTGCTCGGCGCCCTGTTCATCACCATTCTGTCCAACGGCATGAACCTCACCCGGATCGACGGCTACGTCCAGATGGTCGTGCTCGGCGCGATCGTCATCGTCGGCGTTCTGCTCGATCGCCTGCGACTGGAGCGGCGCCAATGACGACGGGTTCTCCCATGTCGAGCGTCGCGGGCGAGACGCATGATGCACCTGCCTCGATCTACGTCGCGCCCTCGCTCGCTTCCGCACTCGACGCATTGAGCGAATTCGGCGCGGCCGGCGCTGCCTTTGCCGGCGGCACATGGATCATGCGGTCACCGATCCGCCACGAGCGGTTGAAGCCGCACTATGTCGCGATCGGCAAGATCGCCGAGCTGACCGCGGTTCGTATCGGCAGCGATGCAATCGAGATCGGCGCGGCGGTTACGCATGCGGCACTCGCGGCGGCCCTGGCCGATCTTGCGGAATTCGCGGTCCTGGTCGACGCCGCCGGCCGCTCCGCCAATCCTGCGATCCGCGCGATGGCAACGATCGGCGGCAACCTTGCGACGTCGGAATTCGCCGCAGCGGATTGCGTGCCGGCGCTGCTCTGCCTCGATGCCCAGGTTGAAATGTCGGCCCGCGACGGCCGCGAGCGCATCGGCCTGGCGCATTTCCTGAAGGTCCGATCGTCCCTTCCTTCCGGTCATCTGGTGACGCGGATCATCTTGCCGCGGGCGGCGCGCAAAAGCGCCCATGCCCGCCTGCCGCTGCGCAAATCGGGTGACTACCCGGTCGCCATCGTCAGCCTGTCGGTCAGCATCGATGCAGCGGGCCGTGTCCAGGCGGCGCGCGTCGCGGTCGGTTCAGTCGAGCCGGTGGCGCGCCGTTGGGAACGGCTCGAGGCAGCGCTGATCGGACGCCCGCTCGATGCGGCGGAGGCGGCGCAGAGTGCGGCCGCGTTGGCAGATGAGTTCGTCGGCCGCGACAGCGTCGATGCCCCTGCCTGGTATCGGGTCAGCGTGCTACCCGGTCTCGTCCGCCGCGCTGCGATCGCAGCGCTTGGCTCCTGAACCGGTGGGGATCGACATGGGATTCAACTTGACAGTGAACGGTGATCGCCTCTCTTCCGTGGCCGATCCCGCCACGCCGCTGATCGACATTCTGCGTGAGGAGATGCATCTGACCGGCGCGAAACCGGTCTGTCGCGAAGGCTTTTGCGGTGCCTGCATGGTGCTGGTCGACGGCGAGCCGACGCCATCGTGCCTGCTGCCCGCCGCGCTGGCCGATGGCCGCGAGATCCGCACCGTCGAAGGCCTTGCGCCTCACGGCGAACTGAACCGCGTCCAGGCGGCCCTCGAGGCCAGTGATGCGGTCCAATGCGGCATGTGCTTTCCCGGCATGGTGGTGAGCCTGACGCATCTCTTGACGACCCGGCCTGACGCCACCCGTGACGATATCCGGGCCGCACTCACCGGGAACATCTGCCGCTGCACGGGATACGAACGCATCGTCGAGGCGACGCTGCTCGCCTTGGCCAACGCATAATCGGGAGGCGCAAGCATGTCCGACGTTTCCGCGACGATGGATTTGCGCCGGCGGGACGCCGCCGACAAGCTGCGTGGCCGCACGCGCTACACTATCGATCGATATCTGCCGGGCATGCTGCACGCCGCGGTGCTGCGCGCCGGCGTGCCCTCGGGCCGTATCATTCGTCTCGACACGTCGAGGGCTGCCCGCATGCCGGGGGTACGTGCGATCGTGACGGCAGCAGACGCGCCCGGCATGATCGGAATCGGCATCGCCGATCACCCGCTGTTCGCCCGCGATGTCATTCGCTACGACGGCGAACCGCTTGCCGCGGTCGCAGCTGTCACGTTGGCGCAGGCGCAGGCTGCGCTTGCGGCGATCGACGTGGAGATCGAACAACTCCCCGCAGTGCTGACCATGGAGCAGGCGCTGGCACCAGATGCGCGGCTGGTTCATCCGGACTGGCGCGGCTTTGAGGTCCTGGTCGAAGGCGGCGCGCGTGCGGGCAATGTCGCCTGGGAGGCGACCGTCGTTCGCGGCGACGTCGACGCCGCCTTTGCGCGGCCTGACGTCGAGATTGTCGAAAGTCTCTATCGCGTCGGCCGGCAGAACCACGTGGCCTTCGAGCCGCGTGCGGTCGTCGCAAGCTACGAGGACGGCCGCTTCCATATCGAGACGTCGACGCAGGTTCCCTGGAGCGTTCGCAATGCAACCGCGCGCGTGTTGGGCGTGCCGGCGTCGCAGGTGCGCGTCACTGTGCCGCCGGTCGGCGGCGGCTTCGGTCTCAAATTCGATCTGGCGGTTGAGCCCTTCGCCGCCCTCCTCGCCCGCGCCAGCGGCCGGCCGGTTCGCCTCGTCAATTCCCGCGAGGACGAGATGCTGACCTGCCTGTTCCGCGAGAACGCCGATATCCGTATCCGCTCGGCGGTGACGCGCGACGGAGAAATCGTGGGCCGCGAGGCGGTCGTGCTGATGGACTGCGGCGCCTATGGCGGCGAACAGATCTTCCTGACCACCATGACCGCACACACGCTCGGCGGAAACTACAGGCTTGGCAGCGTGCGCATGGTCTCGCGCGCGGTCTATACCAACACGGCGCCGAACGGGGCGTTCCGCTGCTGCAACGGCGTCTACAACACCTTCGCGCTCGAGCGGCACACCGACGAGATCGCAGCGCGGATCGGAATGGATCCGCTTGCTTTCCGGCGCCGCAACGTGCTCGGCGACAAGGATCTCGGCGCTACCGGCCAGGTATTCGAAGGCGATGTGCTCGGCCCGATGCTCGACCGGATGGATACGTTGCGCGACGCCGCAGCGCCGCTGCCGGCGCGCACCGACGGCAAGCTCCTTGGACGCGCGACCACCGTCGGCACCTGGTTCGTCTTCGTCGGCCCGTCGGCCGCGACGGTGAACATGAATGCCGACGGCACGGCGACCCTGGTCACGTCGGGTGTCGAGATCGGATCCGGCTCGATGATGCAGAGCCTGCCGCAGATCGTTGCCAGCACGCTCGGCATCGCGCCCGAGCAGGTGATTGTCCGCGCGGCCGATACCGATGCGGCCGGTTATGATGTCGGCGTCGGTGGCGGCCGCACCACCGTCTCGCTCGGCGCCGCCAGCCTGTCGGCGGCACAGGAGGTGCGCACGAAGCTTTTGAGGATCGCCTCCGAGATGATCGAAGCCGCGCCCGGCGATCTCGTCATGCGCGATGGTCGGATCGAGATCGCGGGCGCGCCGGGCTCCGGCCGCACCGTCGCTGAGGTCGCGACCCGCGCTCAAGCGCTGGGCGGACCGGTCGCCGGCACCGGCGCCTTCACCGGCGCCGGCGTGCCGGCGATGCCCGGTTGCGTTGCCGGTCATTTCATCGACGCGATCGACATCCCCGTCTTCGCCGTCCACGACTGCGAGGTCGCCGTCGATCCGGAGACCGGGCATGTCGAGGTGCTAAGCTATCGCGTGGTCCAGGACGTCGGCCGTGCGCTGAATCCACGCGCAATCCACGGCCAGATCCAGGGCGGCGTCGTGCAGGGCCTGGGCTACGCCCTGCACGAGGAGGTGACGATCGGCAGCAATGGCCGTGTCAGTCAAAGCGGCTTTGAGACTTACCGCGTACCGCTTGCGCTCGACGTCGTACCGGTGGAGATCAGCCTCTATGAGGGCGCGCCGTCGGTGGGGCCGCTCGGCACCAAGGGCGCCGGCGAGGTGCCGATCCTCAATGTCGGCGCCACCGTCGCCTGCGCCGTTGCCAACGCGACAGGAAAGCCGGTGCAGGAATTACCCCTGACGCCGCCGCGCGTGCTCGAACTTCTGCTCAAGCGCAAGCCGGGTCTGGCGCTGTCTCACATTGCCGAGGTGTGGGCAGACAACCTTGTTCGTCCTCACGGGACACCCTAGGGACACCAGAAAAAATGCCCCGCAAACGATCCGAACGCCGAGCGACCGATTTGGCGCGCAAGGCGCCTGATCAGTGGCGGGTAAGCGTTACCGTCTTTCCCGCACCGACCGAGCCCGCGATATTCTCGTCCATTCCTTGCATAAAGCTCAGGCAGCGGCGACCTCGTGGCCTGCCATGACCTCCAGCGCTCTCAGAATAGCGGAATGGTCCCAGCTTTTGCCGCCGAGGGCCGTACAGGCGTTGAACAGCTGCTGGGCTGCGGCAGTGCCTGGCAGCGACAGGCCGAGCGCGCGCGCACCTTCCAGCGCGAGGTTGAGATCCTTCTGATGCAGCTCAATGCGGAATCCCGGATCGAAATTGCGCTTCAGCATGCGATCGCCGTGTACTTCGAGGATCCGGGACGACGCGAAGCCACCCATCAACGCCTGGCGCACCAGCGCGGGGTCGGCCCCGGCCTTGGAGGCGAACAGCAACGCCTCGCTCACCGCCTCGATGGTCAGCGCCACGATGATCTGGTTCGCAACCTTGGTGGTCTGGCCGTCGCCGTTGCCGCCGACATGCGTGACATTCTTCCCCATCGTTTCAAACAGGGGCTTCATCGCATTGAACGCCCGCTCCCGCCCGCCAACCATGATGGTCAGGCTGGCCGCCTTTGCGCCAACTTCACCGCCGGAGACTGGCGCGTCGAGATAGTCGGCCCCGAGTGCATCGATCCAGCGTGCAAACTCCTTCGTCGCCAGCGGAGAGATCGAGCTCATATCCGTCACGATCATGCCTTTGGAGATGCCCTCCGCGACGCCGCCTTGACCGAACAGCACGGCTTCGACATGCGGAGTGTCCGGTACCATGATGATCACGGCGTCCGCCTCCTGCGCCACCTGCTTGGCGGACTCGCAAGCGATGCCGCCGGCCGCGATCAACTCAGGCGCAACAGGTACGACGTCGTGCAGGAACAGGCGATAGCCGGCAGCCAGGAGGTGGCCGGCCATCGGACGTCCCATGGTGCCAAGTCCGATGAATCCGATGTCTTTCATTGTCGTTGCTCCCTGTCAGCCGGATGAAGGCGTTTTTCCGGCGAGCGACTCTCGGCTCGCGTGAAGAAGACGCGTAAAAATATAATTCCAGAGCTCCGTCCCGATTCAATCGGAACGGAACAGGCTCTAGGTCACGAAAGTCTGTGCGGCGTGCCAGCCCAGGCTCTCGAGCGTGGTCGTCCGCGGCTTGTATTCGCACCCGATCCAGCCCCGATACCCGATGCTGTCGAGATGCTTGAACAGATAGGAGTAGTTGATTTCGCCGGTCCCCGGCTCATAACGCCCCGGATTGTCGGCGAGCTGGACATGCGCGATCCGGCCGAGATGCTTCTGCAGGGTCCGCGCGATATCACCTTCCATGATCTGCATGTGATAGATGTCGTACTGGATGAACAGATTGGATGAGCCCACCTCGGAAATGAGCTGCACCGCCTGTTCCGTACGGCTCAGGAAGAAGCCGGGAATATCGAGCGTGTTTATCGGTTCGACCAGGAGCTTGATGCCGTGCTGAGCGAGCGCGCCGGCGGCGAAGCGCAGGTTGGACACGAGGACTTCCTGCAGGTCTGCCCTATCCGTATCGGCTGGAGCGATGCCGACCAGGCAGTTCAGCTGCCGGCAATCCAGCGCCTTTGCGTAGTCGATTGCGCGCCCCACGCCGTCGCGAAATTCATCGACCCGATTGCGCAGAATCGCAATGCCACGCTCGCCGGCGGCCCAGTTGCCGGCCGGAAGATTGTGCAGCACCTGGGTCAGCCCACAGCGCGCCAATTCCTCCCGCAACGCGCCCTTTTCGAAGTCATAAGGAAAAAGATACTCGACTGCGTTGAAGCCGGCCGCCTTGGCGGCCGCGAACCGATCAAGGAATGGCAGCTCGTTGAAGAGCATGGTGAGGTTGGCGGCAAATTGAGGCACGGGTCGTATCTCCGCTTAAAGCGCTGAAAGATGTGGTCAGGCCGGCAACAGCGTGCCGGATCGTGACGCGCTCGGCACGTCGTAGAGCGGAAGATCGAGCACCTCCTCGAACTCGACGATGTTGTCGATCTCCGTTCCCATGGCGATATTGGTCACCCGCTCGAGAATGAACTCCACCACCACGGGCACGCGATGCTTCGCCATCAGCTCGCGTGCGGTCGCGAACGCCGCCTGCGCGTCGTTCGGATCGGTGACCCGGATCGCTTTGCAGCCCAATCCCTCCGCGACGGTCACGTGGTCGACGCCGTAAACGCCGATCTCGGGTGCGTTGATGTTCTCGAACGAAAGCTGGACGTGATAATCCATGTCGAAGCCGCGCTGGGCCTGCCGGATCAGCCCGAGATACGAATTGTTCACGACGACGTGGATGTAGGGCAGATTGAACTGCGCCCCGACCGCGAGCTCCTCGATCAGGAACTGGAAGTCGTAGTCACCCGACAGCGCGACGATGTCGCGGTCGGGATCGGCGGCGCGCACACCGAGCGCGGCCGGCAGCGTCCAGCCGAGCGGGCCGGCTTGGCCAGCGTTGATCCAGTTGCGTGGATTGTAGACGTTGAGGAACTGGGCCCCAGCGATCTGCGACAATCCGATCACGGTCACGTAGCAGGTGTCGCGGCCGAAGGCTTTGTTCATTTCCTCGTAGACGCGCTGGGGCTTGATCGGGATGTTGTCGAAGTGGCTCTTGCGCAGCATCGAACGCTTGCGGTCGCGACAGGCGGCGGGCCAGGCCTGTCGATCGCGCAGCCTCCCGGACTTCCGCCACTCCCGGGCAACGCTCACGAACATCTCCAGCGCAGCCTTGGCGTCCGAGACGATACCGAGGTCCGGATTGAAGACCCGCCCGATCTGCGTAGGCTCGATGTCGACATGCACGAATTTGCGGCCCTTCGTGTAGGTCTCGATCGAGCCGGTATGCCGGTTGGCCCAGCGATTTCCGATGCCGAGCACGAAATCGGATTCGAGCATCGTGGCGTTGGCGTAGCGATGGCTGGTCTGCAAGCCGACCATGCCTGCCATCAGCGCGTGATCGTCAGGAATAGCGCCCCACGCCATCAGCGTCGGAACCACGGGAACGTTGACCGCTTCGGCGAAGGCGACCAGCAGCTCGGACGCATCGGCGTTGATGACGCCGCCGCCGGCCACGATCAGCGGCCGCTCCGCGGCGTTCAGCATCTCGAGCGCCTTCTCGATCTGCTTGCGCGTCGCCGTCGGCTTGTAGACCGGCAGCGGTGAATAGGTCTCGTCGTCGAACTCGATCTCGGCCAGTTGCACGTCGAGCGGAAGGTCGATCAGCACCGGTCCCGGCCGCCCCGACCGCATGACATGGAAAGCCTGGCTGAACACGCGCGGCACCAGCGCCGGCTCGCGCACGGTGACGGCCCATTTCGTCACCGGCTTTGCTATCGACTCGATGTCGACGGCCTGGAAATCCTCCTTGTAGAGCCGCGCCCGCGGCGCCTGACCGGTGATGCAGAGGATCGGAATGGAATCAGCGATCGCCGAATAGAGGCCTGTGATCATGTCGGTGCCGGCGGGACCCGATGTGCCGATGCAGACGCCGATATTGCCCGCCTTCGCCCTGGTGTAGCCTTCCGCCATATGCGAGGCGCCTTCGACGTGCCGTGCCAGGATATGACTGATCGATCCGTTGCGCTTCAGCGCGGAGTAAAGCGGATTGATCGCCGCGCCGGGAACGCCGAATGCGCACGTGATCCCTTCGCGTTGGAGAATGCGCACTGCTGCATCGACTGCTCGCATCTTCATGTGATGATCCCGCTTCGCTATGAGTTGGCCTGAGCAGGATCATCGGGCCCGCGAGCATCGATCTCAACGCAATCGATTGGAATTTCCGCGCTGTGGCAACGCTCGCGATTTTTTGCGCGTCTTCAAACGATTAGCGTCAGTATAGAAATGGAAATTGTTGCGGACGGAATTGCAGCCAGCCTTACGCCTGCGCTTGCTGCGTGCGGTTCCCGCGAAGTTCGGCCGTGAGTTCGGCTGCGATCCGGTGCACGATCGTACCAATCTCCGGCAAGCGTTCGTTCGTCAGCCTGTCCGCCATGCCCGATACCGAGATCGCGGCATATGGCTCGTTGCAGTCGTTGAAGACGACCGCAGCTACGCAGCGCAGGCCGAGGCGCGCCTCTTCATCATCCACCGCATAACCCTGACGCCGCACGCTCTCCAATTCCTTGAACAACTCGCCGGGCCGCACGATCGATTTTTCCGTCAGCCGCGGCATGCCCTGACGGCGAATGATCGCATTCACGTCGGCATCGGAATAGGTAGCCAGCACCGCCTTCCCAACTCCGGAAGCGATCATTGCGACGCGCCCGCCCACCTTGGTCAGCGAGCGCATGATCTCGCGGCTTTCGATGCGGGACACGACGATGATGGATTCGTCATCGACCACCGCAAGGTTGGCCGTTTCCCTGGTCTGGTCGCGCAGCTTGCGCAGATAAGGCAGCGCCTGCGCGGCAAAATTCCGCCGGCGCACGAAGGTCGAGCCGACCACGAAGCTTTGCGCGCCGATGTGCCACTTGGACTCCTCGCGGTCGAACTGCACGAACCTGCGGTTCTCGAGCGTGGTCAGCAGACGATGAACGGTCGAGGGCGACAGGCCGGTACGGATCGCCAGATCGGTCAGCCGATAGCCTTCATCATCCTCTGCAAGTGTCTCCAGGATTTGCATGGCGCGATCAACGGACTGAACACCGCCGTCGCGCGCGTCCGGCTCCGGCTGCGCGCGAAGATCGGGATCGGAGGGCTTGCGCCGGATCGGCTCTCTTTTCATCACGACTTGCCCCTAACCGGTTGCAGTTCAGAACGAAATTGCTCGTCGAGAACGAGCGCAGAATTGGCATATGGCATACCAAAAAGCCCAGGAGTCAAGGCGACAATACTCGCGAATAGGTCAGTATTTTTGCCATTCTTCTTAGCAAACGGCTCGATTCTTTTGTTTGACTTCTGGGATAATGTATACCACGATCACTTCACAGCGACCTAATCAAGCAACCGGGAGGACGATGCCATGTACGTCGGGGACATCCTTCGCGCCAACAATGCGCACGTGGTGACGATCGGCTCGAACGAAACCGTAAGCATTGCGGCGAACCTGATGTACGCGAGCAATGTCGGCGCCCTCGTGGTCAGGAACGCCTCGCGCAGTAAGGACGCCGCCGTGATCGGAATGTTCAGCGAGCGCGACGTCGTCGCTGTGATCGCCGAGCGCGGCACCAATGGTCTTGCCATGAAAGTCGCGCAGTTCATTTCGCCGCGGCCGCTGCTGTCCTGCAATTCGCAAGATGCGCTCACGGATGTCGAACGCCTCATGGCCCGTCATGGGATCCGCCATGTCCCCGTCATCGACAACGGCCGGCTCGTCGGCGTCGTGAGCATGCGGGACATCACCCTTGCTTACGAGGAAGCCGCCTGCGCGGCCTGACGGAGTTACCCAAGGCCATTGCCACGCTACTCGGTTCGAGCCGCTGCGGCTCCTGCTGTGTCCCCACTCTGCTTGCGAGGATCGAATGAGAATCTGCATCTACGGCGCCGGCGCGATCGGCGGCTATCTCGGTGTCGAATTGATGCGCGCTGGTGCCGATGTCAGCCTGGTCGCGCGGGGTGCGCATCTCGCCGCAATGCGGCAGAACGGCCTGAAGCTCCTGATCGGCGACGAGGAGCGCGTCGTGCATCCTCGTTGCACCGATAACCCCGCCGAACTCGGCGAGCAAGATTACGTCATCATCTGCCTCAAGGCGCATTCGATCACCGGCGTCATCGAGCCGATGCGGCCGCTGCTCGGTGATCGGACACGCATCGTCACCGCCGTCAACGGCATTCCCTATTGGTATTTCCACAAGCACGGTGGTCGGCACGAAGGATCGACGCTCGAGAGCATCGATCCTGGCGGTCGGCAATGGAACGAGCTCGGCCCCGAACGCGCCATCGGCTGCGTGGTGTATCCTGCCACTGAAATCGAGGCGCCCGGCGTGATCCGCCACGTCTACGGCAACAACTTTCCGCTGGGCGAGCCCTCCGGCGAGATCACATCCGACGTCCAGAAGCTTTCCGAGCTCTTCGTGGCCGCGGGCATGAAAGCACCCGTTCTCGACCGGATCCGTGACGAGATCTGGCTCAAGCTGTGGGGCAATGTCTGTTTCAACCCGATCAGCGCCCTCACCCACGCGACCCTCGACGTGATCTGCAGCAATCCCGGCACGCGCGCGCTGTCCCGGGCGATCATGCTGGAGGCCCAGGCGATCGCGGAAAGCCTCGGCGTCAAGTTTCGGGTCGATGTCGAACGCCGCATCGAAGGTGCGCGCAAGGTCGGCGCGCACAAGACCTCGATGCTGCAGGATCTCGAGCGCGGACGTCCGGTTGAGATCGATCCGTTGATCACCGTGGTGCAGGAGATGGGCCGGATGACTGATATCGCGACGCCCGCCCTCGATGCGGTGCTGGCCCTGGTCGCGCAGCGCACCAGGCTAGCCGGTCTCTATGACGGGGCGGCCGGCGCCGCAGCAGCAGAAACGCTGGCGGTGGCGTGATCCCGATGGCCAATGTTACGCGCTGGGTCCGCTTCCGCCACCATGCCGAAATCGGCTTCGGGCAACTCACCCCGTCCGGCATCGCGGTGGCACGACGGGGACATGTTCGGCGACACGCGACCGACGGGACAAACGCTGGCGCTGGACAACGTCGAGCTGCTCGCCCCGACGCAACCGAGCAAGGTCATCGCGCTCTGGAATAATTTTCACGCGCTTGCGGAGAAGCTGAAATCACCTGAGCCTGCCGAACCGTTGTACCTGTTGAAGGCGCCGACCAGCGTCACCGCACCTGGCGCCGTCATCAGGCGCCCCTTGGGCTATGATGGCAAGACGACCTACGAAGGCGAGCTCGGCATCGTCATCGGCAAGAGCTGCACCGCGGTCGCGCCCGAGCAGGCCGACGCCTTTATCTTCGGCTACACCTGCACCAACGACGTCACCGCGGCAGACATCCTCAATCGCGACCCGACCTTCCCGCAATGGGCACGGGCCAAGGGCTTCGATGGATATGGACCCTTCGGTCCCGTCATTGCCTCAGGCCTCGACCCCGCACGCCTTGTGGTGCGCACCATCCTGAACGGCGTCGAGCGCCAGAACTACCCGATCGCGGACATGATCTTCAGCGCACAGACGCTGGTCAGCAAGATCTCGCACGACATGACGCTGTTGCCGGGCGACCTGATCTGCTGCGGGACATCGATTGGCGTCGGGGTGATGAAGGAGCCCGTCAACACGGTCACCGTCGCGATCGACGGAATCGGCGAGTTGACCAACGAATTTCGTCAGTAGGCGGCGGCGGGACGATAGCCCGACGCAGCCGGCCCAAACGACGATTATCTGCCTCAGGAGCACACATGATCTCCACGAAACCGGCATCATCGCCCGGCGGCTTCCGTTGGCTGCAGCTGGCGATCGGCATCGTCTGCATGGCGATGATCGCCAACCTGCAATATGGGTGGACGCTGTTCGTTGACCCGATCGACGCGAAGTTTCACTGGGGTCGTCCAGCCATCCAGCTCGCCTTCACGATTTTCGTGATGACGGAGACATGGCTTGTGCCGGTGGAGGCCTGGTTCGTGGACAAATACGGCCCCCGCATCGTCATCACGTTCGGCGGGCTGATGATCGGGTTGGCCTGGGTCATGAACTCATACGCCTCCTCTCTCGTCACGCTTTATGCGGCAGCTATTGTCGCCGGCATTGGCGCCGGCGCCGTCTACGGCACTTGCGTCGGCAATGCGCTGAAATGGTTTCCGGACCGGCGCGGCCTAGCCGCAGGAGCAACCGCCGCCGGGTTTGGCGCCGGTGCGGCCCTCACCGTCGTACCGATTGCCAACATGATTGCCGCCAGCGGCTACCAGAGCACCTTCCTGACCTTCGGGATCGGGCAAGGCCTCATCGTCATCCTGCTGGCCTGGTTCGTCCGCCCGCCGGATGGCATCGAGGCGCCCCGGAAGAAGCGCCTCAGTCTGCCGCAGAGCGCGATCGACTACACGCCGCCCCAGGTGCTGCGCACCCCGGTCTTCTGGGTCATGTACGTGGTGTTCGTCATGGTGGCTTCCGGCGGGTTGATGACCGCCGCGCAAATCGGGCCGATCGCCCATGACTTCAAGATCGCGGACACGCCGGTCACCCTGGCAGGCTTCCAGATGGCGGCGCTGACCTTTGCCATCTCGCTCGATCGCGTCTTCGATGGTTTCGGCCGTCCGCTCTTCGGCTGGGTCTCCGACAATATCGGGCGCGAGCACACGATGTTCATCGCGTTCGCGACGGCGGCGCTGATGTTGCTGACGCTGTCCACCTACGGTCACATTCCGGTTGTCTTCGTGCTGGCCACGGCGATCTATTTCGGCGTCTTCGGCGAAATCTACAGCCTGTTTCCCGCGACGTCGGGCGACACGTTCGGCGCCAAATACGCAACCACCAACAACGGCATGCTCTACACGGCGAAGGGCACGGCGGCGCTGCTCGTGCCGCTCGCGAGCATCATCTCTTCCCAGCTCGGCTGGCAGGCCGTGTTCATCGTCGCGGTTGCACTCAATGCCACCGCGGCCCTCACTGCCTTGTTGTTAATCAAGCCGATGCGGCGCGCGTTCATTCTCGGCAGTGAAGCGACGGCAAGTGCCGCGACCGCTCGCGCAAAGATCTTTCCCGGTGAAGGCGGCCGACTGGAGGCACCCGTGTCTTACGACCGTCTCGAGAAGGCGCCATAACAAGAGACCTATCGGCTGGAGCGCAAGCGATTGAACGACAGATGGACGGATGTGCGGGCTCGGACCGCCCTGCGGCGAATCTTCGACGCCGCCATCGCGAGCGCCGATCCGAGGATCACGATTGCCGACGCCCTGCCGGCAAAGCCGAAGGGCAGATGCATCGTCGTCGGCGCGGGTAAGGCGTCGGCGGCAATGGCTGCGGGCCTCGACGCGGCATGGGCTGACGTCGAGCTTTCAGGTGTCGTCGTCACGCGCCACGGCCATTCGGTTCCAGCCGGCCGTATCGAAGTGCTCGAAGCGTCTCACCCCGTGCCGGATGACACGAGCAGGACCGCGGCCCTTCGCATGCTGCGCGCCGTCGAGGGGCTTTCTGCAGACGATCTCGTCATCGCCCTGGTGTCCGGCGGTGGCTCGGCGCTGATGACCCTGCCGGCATCTCCGATGACTCTCGCCGACAAGCAGGCGGTCAACCGGGCACTCCTTGCAAGCGGCGCGACGATTGCCGAGATGAACGTCGTCCGCAAACATCTGTCCGCGATCAAGGGCGGTCGGCTGGCGCTGGCCGCCCGTCCCGCCCGCGTCACGACCCTTGTGATCTCAGACATTCCCGGCGACGATCCCGCGGCGATTGCCTCCGGTCCCTCGCTGCCGGACAGCAGCACAAAAGCCGATGCGCTGGAGATCGTTGGCCGGTTTGCCATCAACCTGCCGGAAGCGGCGCGGCTTGTGCTTGAACAAGCGGACGAGACACCCAAGCCCGGCGAGATTGATGCCGACGTCCGCATCCTTGCCGCTCCATTCCATGCGCTTGACGCCGCGGCCAGCGCCGCCCGGGACGAAGGCCTGACGCCGATCATCCTCGGCGACGCGATCGAGGGCGAGGCACGGGAACTCGGAACCGTGATGGCCGGCATCGCCCTATCAGTCGCGAGGCACGCGCAGCCGGGCCCTGCCCCCGCGGTGCTGCTGTCCGGAGGCGAGACGACGGTGACGATCGGGCGCGGGCCGGCGGGACACGGCGGCCGCAACACCGAATTCCTGCTGGGGCTTGCCGTCGCCCTGTCCGGCGCATCCGATATCTGGGCCGTTGCGGGCGACAGCGATGGAATTGATGGAACGGAAGATGCGGCTGGCGCTTTGATCGGTCCGGATACGTTGCGGCGCGCCGCCGCGAATCTGCTTGACGCACGGGCGCATCTGGCTGCCCATGACAGCTATACGTTCTTCGACCGCCTTGGAGACCTCGTGCGCACCGGGCCGACGCTTACGAACGTCAATGATATCCGTGCCGTGCTGATCGCAGCCGGCCAGCCACCGACGAGGTGATCCATGCGTCGTCATCGACGAGCCAAGATCGTTGCAACCGTTGGTCCAGCAAGCAGTTCCCCCGAGATGCTCGAGGCACTGCTGCTGGCGGGCGTCGATACGTTCCGCCTGAACTTCAGTCACGGAACACAGAGCGATCACGCACGCATTCACGCGGCGATCCGAAAGCTGGAACAGGACGTCGGCCGGCCGATCGGCATCGTGATGGACCTCCAGGGCCCGAAGATCCGCGTCGGCACCTTGCGCGATGGAAAGATCACCGCAATGGCCGGAGAGACCATTCGGTTCGTCTTGTCCGGATCGGAAGGCGACCGAACCGCAATTCCCCTCCCGCATCGGGAGATCTTTGCCGCCGTTGCCCCCGGCCATGACCTTCTGATCGACGACGGCAGGGTCCGCGTTCGCGTTACCGGGCTCGGTGACGATTTCATCGAAGCCAAGGTGATCGTCGGTGGCACGATCTCGAATCACAAGGGCGTCAATCTGCCGGGAACGGTCCTCGATCTTTCACCGCTGACCGCGAAGGATCGCCTCGATCTGGAGTTCGGCCTGAAACTTGGCGTGGATTGGGTTGCCCTGTCGTTCGTGCAGAAGCCCTCCGATATCATCGAGGCGAGAGGCCTCGTCGGGGACCGCGCCGGCCTGATGGCCAAGATCGAGAAACCGGCAGCGCTCGAACGGATCGACGATATCATCCAGTTATGCGACGCCATCATGGTTGCGCGGGGAGATCTCGGCGTCGAAATCCCGCATGAGGACGTGCCGGGGCGCCAGAAGGAGCTGGTGCGGGCCTGCCGTCTCGCGGTGAAGCCCGTGATCGTCGCCACGCAAATGCTGGACTCGATGGTCGCCGCCCCTACGCCGACACGTGCGGAAGTCTCCGACGTTGCGACCGCCATCTATGATGGCGCAGACGCCGTGATGCTGTCGGCGGAGTCCGCAACAGGCCGATATCCGCGCGAGGCGGTCGAGATGATGGACCGCATCATCCGCAGCACCGAACAACACAAGATGTACCGCTCGATCGTCGAGGCGACCCAGCCCGGCGAAGAGCAAACGCCACCGCATGCCGTGGCAACGGCGGCGGCCGATCTCGCCTCCGTCGTTCACGCCGCAGCCATTGTGGCCTATACGTCGAGCGGTACCACGGCCGCACGCGTCGCGCGCAAGCGGCCGAGCCGCCCGATCCTCGCCATCACCCCAAGCCGCGAAGTGTCCCGCCGCCTGTGCCTGCTTTGGGGCGCTCACAGCGTGCTTTCCGACGACGTTCAGAGCTATGAGGAGATGGTCGAGCGCGCAACTACATTCGCGCAAGCAGAGCAGTTTGCATCGAGCCGCGATCTGCTGGTCGTGGTCGCCGGCATTCCCTTTGGACAAGCGGGAACAACCAACAATCTACGGGTCGTATCGCTGCCCTGAGAGAACCGTCGGCCCGAGCGATTGCATCATCAGCACACCGCGCGGCAAGGCGAACGCGACGGTCGCGCACCGTCCGATCGCCTAGGTCAGCATCGAGATGATCGACTGAAGCTGATCGGATGCCGACGTCACGAGCCCGTCGAACGAGGTCTGGCCGTGAGCTGCGGCTCGCAGGATGCATTCCGCAACAGCGGCCTTGAGACCGAACACGGATTGATCCGCCGGTACGCTTGCCATGACCGCATCCAACGCATCGCGCATCGTCTGGATCAGTTCGGCGCTGTGCTTCATGGCTGTCCCTCCGCAGGCTCAAAATAGGCCGACCGTACGGGGTCGCCACTCACAAGCGCGCGATTCCAAATTGCCTTTTCTTAATGCAGTGACAGATACGTGAACCGGCGAACGCTAGAGATCTCTCTCGGCAAGCTTGCGAAACGCGTCGGGCACCGAATGAACCGCCTCCAGCGCGGCTGAACCATATCCGATCGCCTCCCAGCCAAAGCGATCGCGGATCTTGTCGATCGCACGGTCCGCCGCCCAGCGGGCCATCCCTGTCGGACTTCCAGGCCGAAGCGCTTCGTCCTCCAGTCCGAGTGGAAGCTCCAATGCAAGATCCCAATGCTCCTCGAGATGCGACACCGAGATCGCCAGCAGCGAGATGATCTTCTCGCCGGGATGGTCAGCAAGAGCAGCGCGCACGAGATTCTCGGCGAGCCGCGCCAGGACGATGGTCGTGCACACCGGCGCATCGAGCGTCATCGAGCGCGTCACCGACTTCAGGTCGGCGAAGAGGACGCGCACCGTCACGGTTCGTCCAGGCCGTGACTTCGCCCGAAGCCGCGTGGCGACGCGGTCGGCGAGATGAAGCAACGTTGGCCGGATGACTTGCTCGATCGCAGGCCTTCGGCCAAGTGCCGATTGTGCTCCCGCCGATCGCGCGCGCCGGTGTGGCTTGAGCTGTCGCGGATCGCGATTCCAGGCCAGCGCGGCGAGTTTCTCGCCCGCCGCCGGACCGAGCAAGTGCGTCAGCGACCGTTCCGACAATTTGGTGAGCTGACCGATCGTCGCGACACCGATCGCGTCCAACCGGGTCCTGGTGACCGGCCCTACTCCCCACATCAACTCAACCGGCAATTCGTGAAGGAAGCTCAGCTCGGCGTCGGGATCAACGACGACAAGTCCATCGGGCTTTGCGACCTGCGAGGCGATCTTCGCCAGATGCTTGGTGCGGGCGACGCCGACCGAGATCGGAAGGCCGAGCTCGCTGCGTACGCGCCACCGGATCGACGCGGCTATTTCGGCAGGCGTTCCGAACAGGTGAGTGCAGCCGGCAACGTCCGCAAACGCCTCGTCGATCGAAATTCGCTCGACCAGCGGCGTGAAGTCGCCGATCACCTTGATGGCCGCGTCACCCAACCGCTGGTAATCGCTGAAATGGCCGCCGACGAAAACAAGTTGCGGGCACAGTTGGCGCGCTTCCCGCCCCGACATGCCGCCATGCACTCCGAAGGCCTTGGCCTCATAGGACGCCGCCAGCACAACCCCGCCCCCGACGGCGATCGGCTTGCCGCGCAGCGACGGCTCGAGCAGTTGCTCGACCGATGCGTAAAATGCATCCAGGTCCGCATGAAGGATGGTGGCTGCGGCTGCCATCTCGACCCGTTCATCCCTGACCTGACCGAAGCCGCCGGTCCCCGGACGTGGAAACTGGCAATAGAACAAAATAGGAACAAGTCAATCCGGCACGTCATCGCGGCCGCTGGCGCCGCGAACGACGCCAGGTCGTCAACGCGCGTTGCCACGCTGCGCGCTTGCCGCGCGAGGGCATCTGCCGGCGCTGCCTTCAGCCGGCTTCGCCCGTTCGCCCTCGATCTCGGCCCGCGGGAGATCGAAGCGGGAGTTGCTGCGAGGCATCAACGCGAGGCACATCGGCGGATCGTTCGAGATGCATGACGGCGGCTTCTGCGATGCACGACCGCAGCTTGCGCGTATTGCCGCACCGGCTCACTCATCAGCCGGCTGACTTTGCCGCGCAGGGCTTTTTCGGCTAGATATTTTGCAATGACCGACCAATCTCATCAGGTGGACTTCCAAGCTGCGGCCCACCTTTACAAATGGCCTTCTCTCAACAACTCGAGGCGAGAGGATCGCGCGCCCTATATGGTCGTCAATGGAACGCTTGACCAATGCATTCGGGATTTCATGAGCAAGCCCGAGAAGACGCGACATCTTTACGAGATCCGCACCAAGTCGCAGCCTCCCCTCGTCCCCGACGTGCTCTCACCCGAGCATGTGATCGAACTCTCCAGACTTCGCGAGTTTCTCTGAGGCGCGCCGCGAACACGATCCCGACGCGTCTCGTTTGCGGGCCGACTTATCCATCTGTCGTAGGTCTGGTGCCGGATTGTTTGCCCCTTGGCGAGCCGGTACACTTGCTTGACTCCCTGATTAACCGACGTCCGTGCCGGCATGATTGATCCGCTTCGACCCCGCTGAGGCTCGCACGTCGCCTGCACGGGAGCGGAACGGCGGCACGGCCGGTTGACGGGGCATCGCGAGGCGCCGCATGAGGTTCAATCTGGCGATCCTGAGTGTGCTGGCCGCAAGGCCCGGGCAGCGGATCGCGATCGACGAGGTCAGCCGCGAGGTCAAGCGCATGATCGCGGCCGGCGATGAGGCCACGCAGTCGAAGCGGCCGTCCGAGCTTGGCGATGCCGACGTCTTCCAATCGGGATGGGCATCGATCAACGACGCGGGCCTGCAGATCACCGATTCGGGGCTCTCGCTGTGGCGCTCGCTTGAAGAAGGACTCGATCAACAGGAAACGGAACGATTGGACGCCGCTGCCGCCGACACGCGCCATTACGTTGCGGATGCTGCGATCGACCGTCCCGACGACGTTGATCTCGAGCTCCCCGGCATGACGCGCGAGGACCGCGACGACCGCCAGCCATCCGGCGCGGGCCATTCGGCTACTGCTCCCGGCATCCCCCCGGCGCACTCTCCGATCGTCCCTGCGCCTGCATTCGGCTCCTTTCAAGAGGCGAACCGCATGGTGGCTGCGCGGTTGTCCGGTCTGGTCAGCTTCCTCGGCACGATCAAGCCGAAATTCGCCGCCGCGCGGCGACGGCGATCCGCGGAGGATGTCGGGGATCGTCGTGCCGATCGTCGAGGCGGATTGACGGGGCTGGCGGTGGCGTGCCTCAGCCTGATCTCGGTCGTCACTTGCGTTGCCGCCGCGATTGCACTTGGTCAGCTTTCTTCGCTGAAGTCGGACATAGCCGCGTTGCGGCGGGAGATCACGCCGCTGAGGGAACGCCTCGCCAGACTCGAACAGGTCGAGGTCGCAAGACGCGATGCCGCCCAGCAGCAAGATGCGCAAGACAAGGCCGAGGCGGAAAAGAAGCTGACTGACGGCGCAGGCGAACAGGCCGCGCTCAACCTCTCGCGTGAAGAGATTCAGTTGATCAGGGAGTACATCAAGGCAGCGCCTTCGGGCGGCGCAGCAGTCGCGCCGATCAACGTCGGCGATCCCATCACCGGCGGAATGATTCCGCTGCCGTCGTCGTTGACGGAAAAAGTGCCGCGGCTTCTCGGTGCGAGATTCGCCACCCGCAACGGTGCTATCATCATCAGCACGCGAAACAGCCGCCGCATCGATGTCGTGCTGATGCCGAACTAGATCGTGGCGAGGTCAAGTCGCAGGGGCGAGCTGCCAAAATATCGAAAACAACCCCATGCAAAGGAGCCGGCGGACCCGGCAACTCGACGCGTCGGGCAAAATTTGGTATTATCATACCCCTAAGAAATCGTGCAGAGGCTCGTGAACCGCTGTCAACCTACGGCTGATTGTTCGGCGGACGCTCGATGAACCTCCGGCTGCCGTTGAGAAGCTCGAGGTTGTTCGCGATGACGGGGTTGCCCGGATCGAGCGAATACGCCTTCTCGAACTTCCGCCGCGCGCCGTTCAGATTGCCGCGCAGCATGAGGGAATAGCCCTGATCGTTGAGGATCTGGACGGTCTCGCCGCCAAGCCGGATCGCCTGCGCATAGGCCTGATCGGCGAGATCGAAGCGGCGCAGCTTGTCATAGCTCGCCGCGAGCCCGACCCAGGCCGTCACGTCCTTCGGCGCCTTCTCGACCGCTTCCTTGAAATAGCGCTGCGAGATTCCGTAATTGCCGCGGTTGTAGTGCTCGAGCCCCATCCGCACCGGTTCGTCGGAGGGATAGTATTTGACGTCGGTCGGCTCCTGCACGGGGTCTCCGCCCGGCGGATCCACGGGGGCTACGATCGCAGCCTCCCGCGTCGTGTAGTCACAGGCCCCAAGGCCGGTCGCCAAGCCGCAACAGATCAACGCCGGTGCGAGGCGATGCAATCCTCGCCCCATTCCCCAAGTCCAGCGCAGCCCCTGCACCATTCGAAGATCCATCGCAAAACTACCTACGAAAACAGACGGCACGACCGAAATACCGAGGTCTGCCGAAACCTAACGTCGCACTTCCCTTCCGAATCCCTGCCCCGGCACCTGGCCGACGCTGCAAGGACATTACCTGCCGCCTCCGCCTCCGACCCCGACGGCCACCGATCCACCGGTCCCTGCGCCCAATCCGGTCGTGTTGACGTTCTGAATCGTGGTGACGGGCGGCGGCTGGCCCATCGCCTTGGTCGGATCGCCCATGTCGGGAAGCTGATCGAGCGGCCGCTGCTGGGTGCCATAGCGCGTTATCGCAGTGCCCGTGCGCCGCGCGTCGTAGGCGATCCTGCGATCGCCGACATAGGCCGGCCACGGGTGGATCGTGTGTGTAACGGCGTTGACCTCTTTGGCGTTGCCGGCGCTCATCGTGATGGTGTCGGAACGCTGCACGTAGCGGTCCATCTCGTCATGTCCGTAAAGGCCGTAGCAGCCGCCGAGCAGGAAGGGTGCGAGCAAAGCCAGATATCGGATGGTCATCTCTCGCCTCCCCTAGTTCAAGGTCTTCACGACCGGCTGGTTCGCACTGACAGCCGGTGGCGGAGCCGGAACAACAGCGTTTGGCGCGATGATGTGACCATAGGGTCCCTTCACGTCGCCGCCGGAATTGACGTAGTCGTCGTAACGCTTGCGAACTTCCATCTGGCCATTGAGGAAGAAATCGACGTCGTTGGCCGGCAGGCGGGAATCGAGCGGCGATGCCAGTTGCTGACCGGGCGCTGCCGGCGCGACGAGGCGCGGCGTCACGATGATGACGAGATCGGTTTCCTGCTGCTGGTACGACTTGCTGCTGAACAGGGATCCGAGCACCGGCACCGAGCCGATCCAGGGCAATTGCGAGACGTCCTGCCGGTTGCGCGTCTGCAAGAGGCCGGCGATGGCAAAGCTCTGGCCGTCGCGCAACTCGACCGTAGTGCGTGCGTCACGGCGGCTCAGCGCCGGGATGGTCGTTCCGGAGATGCTCACCGCGTTGGTAAAATCGAGCTCGCTGACCGAGGGCTCGACGCGAAGGTTGATCACTCCGCGCGACAGCACAGTCGGCACGAAGGCCAGTTCGACGCCGAACTTCTTGTAGTCGATGCTCACGGTCGGCAGTGCGCCCGGGACCGGCGACGAGGCGACCGGCACCGGAATCTCACCACCAGCCAGGAATCGCGCAGCATCACCCGACAGCGTGGTCAAATTCGGCTCCGCCAGCCGGCGGGCCAGTCCTTTGGTTTCCAGTGCGGTGATCAGAAGATCTACCGAACTGCCATTGCTGGTTCGAAGAATGCTCGTCAACAAGCTTCCGAACGGGGGCGCAACCACGCCGCCGGCCGAACCAACAAGCGTTCCGATCGTTCCCAGCACTGGAAGGCTGCCAGCAGGATTGGCACCAACAGGAGTGCTGCTGGTACCAGGGATGGCGCTGACACCACTGATGGGCACAGTATTGATACTATTGACACCGCCAATGGGAGTTCGGCCAGCGACTGCGACGCCGCCCAATCCCGAATTGGCAATATTGGTCCCATTGGCGTTGGCCGCCATGAGGTTCACGCCGAGATCGCGTCCCGCCTCGCGGCTGACCTCGAGGAAGCGCACCTCGAGCATCACCTGCTGCGGCGCCGCAACGCTCATGGCATTGACCACGATGGCGTCCTTGGGAACGCTGCCCTGGGCAATCGTCATCGCCCGCTCGGCGGCGACGGCATCGGTGGCCGTTCCGCTCAGCACCACCTGCCCTTCGGAGGAGGACACGCGAATGCCGCGTGTGCCGGTGCCTGACTGGATGTTCTGCTGCAAATTGCCGATATCGAGCGTCACCTCGACATCGAGAATGCCGATCTGCTTCATCGAGCTGTCGAACAGGATGACGTTGGTGGTGCCGGTCTTCCTGCCCTGGACGTAGATAAGGTGGTCGCTCAGCGACTTCACGTCGGCGATTTCGGGCGAGCCCGCGACGATCGACGAGAACGCGGTATCGACCCTGAAGGTGCGCGACTTGTTGACGGTCACCCTGACGCGCTGGACGTCGCTCATCTCGCTGACGAAGACGCCGCTGGACGACGGCGCCCGCCGCTCCGCGGCCGCAGCAGGATCGGCGAAATGAAACAGGGCGATCGCAGCGCCAAACGCCATCGCGCTCAAGGCTACCAGCCCAAGTCCCGCATCAACCGAAACGCGACTTCCCATCATGCCAATCCCCTTCGCCGCGTCTCCGCGACGACCCCCGTAAATCTACGACCTCGGCGTCCCGATCACTCCCGTTCGTCCACCACGCCGTAGAGTTTACAGTCTGTCCGACTACAAATCGTTACTCGCGAAAATTCCCATTTCCCGGCGCACCGGACACTCACCCGGGTCGCAAGGCCGCTAATGGCGGCTGGTAGATCATCCCTCGCTACGCGCCTCGATTGCAAGGAGAGAGGTCCGCCCGGCCGCGGCAACGCCGGAGAAAACTCCCCGTTGTTGCCAGCGCGCACCACTTCCATAGCCCGCCCGGGCTATTTCCCGGCCCGCCATCGGGCCGAGCCGTCCTGGCGGCCGCCCAAGCCGGCGCCACCGATCGGCCTCGTCGAATCGGGGTTCTGCTCAGAAGGGAATCGTGGTGGACGCGCTCGGCGCGTTGAGGGACGTGCCCCAGATCGGCATGATCATGGCGAAGCCTGACTGGGATGCCGTCACCGTCAGCGCCGAGGCGCCCGCCGTCGTGGTCACGGTGGGCGTGAGACTGGCGCCATACAGGAAGGGAGCAGCGGCCTGCTTTTCTGCGGCCGACAGGTAGTCACCGGTACAAGCGGACGGTGATGTGGCCTGCAATACAGCAGGTGTATAGCATTTGATCATGTTCGCGCGAGCGCTTGCATCCGCGAGCATGCGCAGCGACTGCATCGTGATCGCGTACCGCCCGAAATCAAACACGGCGAAGATCAAGGTGAACAAGGGCACAGCGATGAGGCAGAACTCTAGCGCTGCAACGCCCCGCTGGTCCAGCTTTCTCATCATTGCACCAAATAGACAACTTGGGTGTGAGCAACTGTGGCAGGGACACAGCCATCCGTGCTCATGTAAGCGCTACCGGTCATCGTCAAAGTATTGGCTATTACCTCTGAACACGTCGTGTTCGCATTGACGCCCGTTCCGCTCCACGCAACATCAACATTCGGGAAATACATCGCGCCGCCCAAATTGATCATGTTACTGTTGCCGTTTACGGTGACGGCATTCTTGCTCTTATTTGGTGCCTGATCGTCAATCAGAACGCCAGCGAGTGCAGGATAAGTAGCGTTAGTAGAAGGTGCGACAAGGCTAACTGAAGCGTTGCCACTAATGGAAATCGACGAATCCCCGAGCAACACGAGCGTAACGCCCGATGCGCCTGCGCCTGTACAGGTCGGGCAGCTGACGGTTCCGCCATTAATTGTGATTGTTGCGTTGTAGAAGAAGTAGGTTCCGGGGGAGAAAACCACCGTATCCCCGTTCGTACAGGTCAAATCACCATACAAATTGGTACTGTTGTTTGGCGTCAACGTACCGCTGCATGACAGTTTCGTCGTTTTGCCGGTCCATGAGTTGAACGAAGCAGTGTCAAGTGCCTGCAGGGGATTCGTCGCAGCAGGCATAAAATAGTTATATGGCACGCTAAGGCTATTGCACTGAGTGACGTTGGGAAGGCAACCTTTCGCAGCATCGATCTGCCAACCTGATCCCGTGATAGTGGGAGTGCTGGAAAATTTGACAGTGTCGTTTGACATCAGCCCGCAGCCATTTCCGGCGGTCGTAACATTGCCACCGATGGTAAGTGCGCTGCCTTTTGGCCACCGCCCGAGCCCCAACGCACATACATCTTTCGGGTTCTTGACTTCGGCAACAGCTGTCGCGGCGATGTTGACCGTAGACAAGCCGAGCACCGCGGCCAAGTACGCCGGCTGCTGCCGACTAACTGTAGCTTGAACGAAGTTTCCGGTGTTTCCATTCCACGACGTAAGCGAAGCGATCGCAACGGTGTGCGAGATGCCACTCGGAAGGCTGGCCGCACAGATGGAGCCTGGATACGACGTGTCACCTGAGTTGCAGAACGCGTTCTGCGCTGCGAATTGCTTGCCGCGATAATCCACAGACTGCGTATCGGCGCACGTAAGTGATCCGAGAGAGCAAGCGAGCCGCAGCGCGCCTGAATAGGCGGCAGCATCAGCGGCATTCTGCGCGCGCTGCTTGGTAACATACCAGGACCCGGCTTCACCGCCGAGCGCCATCATTCCGATCAACGGGATCAACGCAATCACGGTCGCGAACGCGGCCGAACCTCGACGGCAACGGAGTATGTCGCGCATGGAGCCCTCTCTATTGAAACCGCTCAGAATATGACAGCGTGTACGTGCACGAATTGCTGCAAAGCACTGACCGCAACACCATTGGCGCAAAGGTTATGGTCGTTGTGTATGAATAATATTTGGGCGAAAGCGTAGCGTCAGAACAGCCGGTCTGATTGTCACCGCAAATGATTTGAGGATCGCTGATAGGATAACTCGGATTAACGGCGGCTCTAGGACGCACAGTTGTCAGCCAATCCGACGTGCTCGTGACATCGGTCGGCTGATTGTACTGTAAATATTGCCCGAACCCGCGTAATGCCGCGAACGCCTGGATGTATTGAAAGCCCGCCAGCGCGAGGTCGGCAAGCGGCAGCAGAATAACCAGGAACAGGAAGGCGAAAACGAACAGCATCTCGAACGCGACGGCGCCGCGTCGATCCGCGATCAGGGAACGCTTGCCGATCACTCGGCTTTTCCAGCTCTGCATGGCCGCTCACCAGACATAGGGAATCAATCTCCAGCGCGACGCCTCGTAGCTGGAATATTCAGGAAGCGTGCGCCGAAGCACGTCCTCTTCGTAGTGAATTCGCCAGACCTGGATGCAGATGTGCAGAATCAGCAGGCCCACGGTCATCCAGCTCAGATGCTGCAGCACGACACCAAGGAACACGATCTCTTCCGACAGATAGAGCGGATGCTTGATCCAACGGTACGGCCCGGTTTGCACCACCGAACGCGCCTGCGGCACCAGGCTGAACGACCGTCCGAGATGACGAACGGTCACGAGGATCATGATCATGCCGGTCAGCACGAAAACCGCGGACAACAAATTCGGCAATGCGCCCTCGGTCTTCTCGAAAAACGTGATCGTCCATGGCCAGTATGTGCCGACGAACGCAGCAACCCTCGGCAGCAGGCCTTCGGCCTGCGCCTTTGCGGGGCCGCGGATCAGGATCAGCAACGCCAGCATCAAGTAAAACACCGCGACCAGAAAGTTCGAGACGAGCGACGGCCACAGCTCTCCCGCCTTCGCGAGATTGGTCGTCACGGCAAGTGCCAACAGAAGGAACCATGCGCTGCCAAGGAATCGGGTCGCCCGATCGTAAGCCAGGTTCGTCGAAAGGCTCATTGCAGCTGCGCTCATGGCTCAATTACCGAGATTGGAGAATGTACGGATCAAATGAAGGAACGGGCTTCCGCCCAAAATGACGAACATCGCCGGAAGCAGAAACAGCACCATCGGAACGGTCAGCTTGGCGCCCAATTTGTGCGCCCGTTCCTCGAGCTTGGTGATGCGTTCCCGGCGCAGGTCGACCGCGATGCTGCGCAGCGCCTGACTGAGCGGCGTGCCATATTGCAGGCTTTGGCTGACCATGGTGCCGAAGCGACGGAGGCCCTCCGAGGTGGACGCAAGCTTCTCGAAGGCGTCGGCACGATTCGGCAGGATCCGGAGATCATCGAGAAGACCGCGCAGCACGTGGGTGATAGCGGGATTGGTCTCCCGCATCTCCTCCGCCACACGCTCAATCGCGCTCTCCAGGCCCATGCCGGCTTCGCTGCAAACCACAAGCAGATCGATGGTGTCCGGCGTGCCGAGCCGGATCGCGGCATCGAAACGTCGCTTCACAACCAGCAAGATCAGGCGCGGAATCATGATTCCAAACGCCAAGCCAAGCAGCGTGAAGATCATCACGTCGGTGAACGGCCGTCCAAGAATCTGCGAAACAGAGAAAGCCGCGATCGGAAACGCAAACGTGCTGACCGTCTTGAAGCCGATCCAGATCGGCAAGGTTCGATAGTGATTGAACCCTGCCGACTGAAGAACCATCCTCAGCTGGTCGAGATTTTCCTGGGCGTAGTAGCGCCTGTAGCGCATGCCGACCGATGAAAGCCAGCCGATCAGATCCTTCGAATTCGATCGATCGGAGATGCCCAGCACGGCATTCGAGACACGCGTGTCCAGGGTGCGCAGATGTATCTCGCGAATGACCAGCAGGAAGGTCGCAGCCGCGAGTGCGACGGCAAGCGTGGCAAAGCCGAGAACAGCCGTCATAGGGTGGTTTCCCTTCTGACCATCCAACGGATCACGAAATGCCCGATCAGGACCGAGCACGCCGCATAAGCGAGCAGCACGTTTCCTTGTGGATCGAACAACAGCAGGTCGACCGACTGCGGATTGATCAGATAGAGCAGCCCGCCGATCACGACCGGCGCACAGGTGAGCGCACGCGATGAGAAGATGACCTCCCCCGCCAAGGCCTTCGCACGGGCCGCCAGCGCAACCCGCTGACTCACGGTCTCGCCCAACGTTTGCAGCGTTTCCGCCAGGCTGCCGCCGGTCTTCAATTGCACCGCGAGGGTTACCGCAAACATCGCATACTCCGACACCTGCGTTCGCTGATAGATCTCCTCGACGGCTTCCTCGGGCGACCTGCCCAGGTTCAATTCATGACAGACGATGGCAAATTGCCCGGATGTCGGTTGCGGCATCTCGCGGGCGATGGTGCGAAAAGCTTCGTGGACGGGCAATCCGGAGCGGACAGTACTCGTCACCAGCTGGACCGCATCGGGAAGCTGCTGGAAGAGCTGATTTGCAAAGCGTTGTTGCTGCCATCCGAACAGGCCGCGCACGACCAGGATGGCAACGCCGACAGCCGCAATGGCTCCATAGGAGCCAGGGAACCTCAGGAATCCATTGACGTAGAGAATTCCCGCCGCTGCCATTCCCCCTGCAAGCAGCACATAGACCGGCCGTACGACGTACACCATATCAGGGCGATAATTGGCGAAGCGCTGGAGCGCGCGCCAACGCGACGTCTTGGCCGCGCGACGGATGGACACCAAGGCTGCTGCTTCAGCCGTCGGTAGCGCAATCTCGAGCTGGCGCTCCATTCGTCGCTGTCGTGCGTCGAGCCAAAGGGTGTTTGCCCCGGCACACAACAGAAGCACCAGAACGATGATCAAGGGCGTCGACATCAGATGTGCCTCATCGCTTCTGCCCAGGCCCGATCGAGCCCGTAATAGACGAGGCGGCTCTTGAACTTCGGAACCGCATTGGTGGAGCGGTAGGTGCCGGATATCCGCCCTTGGACATCCTCGTCCTTGTACTCGAACAACGCGATGTCGTTGGTGGTGATCACCTCGCCCTCGAGGCCGATCACCTCGCTGATCTGCACGATGCGGCGCTGGCCATCCCGCATGCGCTCGACTTGCACAATCAGATCCAGGGCGGCGACGATCTGGGAGCGGATTGCGCGCGACGGCAGATTGACCTGCCCCATCTGCACCATGTTCTCCACGCGCGTCAGCGCGTCGCGGGTACTGTTGGCGTGCACGGTGGAGATCGATCCGTCATGACCGGTGTTCATCGCCTGCAGCATGTCGAACGCCTCGGCGCCGCGCACCTCACCGACGACGATGCGGTCCGGACGCATACGAAGTGCGTTCCACAGAAGATCGCGCTGCGTCACCTGCCCGGTGCCCTCGAGGCTGGCCGGACGGGTCTCCAGGCTGATCACGTGCGGCTGCTGAAGCTGCAGCTCCGCCGCGTCCTCAATCGTGACGATGCGCTCGCTATGGTCGATGAACTGACTCAAGGCGTTCAGCAGCGTCGTCTTGCCGGAACCGGTGCCTCCGGAGACCAAGACATTGAGCCGGCAGCGGGAGGCGATCTCCAGCAGCTGTCCAAGCGCGGCGGTCATCGAGCCGTTTTCGATCATCCCGGCGATGTTCAGACGCCGGTTCGGAAATTTTCGGATCGAGATGCAGGGGCTATGGATAGCCAGCGGCGGCAGGATGATGTTGACACGGCTGCCGTCCGGCAGACGGCAGTCGACCATCGGGCTGGATTCATCCACCCGCCGGCCGACCTGCGAGGCGATCTTCTGTGCGACCGAGGCGATATGGTCGTTGTCGCGAAAGCGGACCGCAACCCGCTCCAGCTTGCCGGCCCGCTCGACATAGACGTTGCTCGGCCCGTTGATCATGATGTCGTTGATCGTCTCGTCGAGCAGAAGCGGACGCAACGGCCCGTAGCCGGTCATGTCGTCGGCGATCTCCTCCGCCAGGAAGAGCTGCTCGCGGCCCGACAGCTCCAGCCGCTCCTGGTTGGCGATGCCGTGGATGATTTCCTCGATCTGCCGCCGCAGGACGTCGCGGGGAACGGTCGCGGCCACTGACGGCTCGATCTGCTCGATGACGCGTTCGCGCAGGGATGCCGACATCACCGGATGGTGCGTCGCAGGTTCTTCATGCTTCGGCGCCGATGCAAACAGGCTGGACGCCGGTGACGCCACGCTCGGTTCCGCCGGCGGCAAGGGTGGCGGCGCCGGCCGCGCGCTCGGTGCCGCTGCCGGGGCGTCCGGCACCGCTGCGGGCATCCGCACTGGCATTTCGTCTGCGCGCCTGCCGAACTTTTTCATAGCCCGAGCCACCTCTTCCACCCAGCCCTTTTCTTGGCACCGACGCCGGTGATTTCCCGTACGATCGGGGCAAGGTGGCGCCGCAGCCCGGATACGTGCTTCAGAGCCGGAACGCCGAGGTTGACCGCCTGGGTCATTCCCTTGCCGAGATCCGGGATCACCATGTCCGGCTCAGCGCCAAGCGCCTTGACGATCGTCGCCCTCGGCAGACCGCCGGCGCGGTCGGCACGATTGAGCAGGGTAAACACCCGATCCTTGCCCGCGATGTTGGTGACGGCGTTGCGCAGCGCGTGGGCATTGCGCAGGCCGGTTACTTCGGCCTCCAGCAGCACCAGCACATGACGGGACATCTGAATGACCGGATAGATCGATGCCGGGAACGGCACCGGCACATCGACAACGACGTAGTTGAACCGCTGACGGAGCAGGCCCAGCACGTGCCGGACGCCGGCTTCGGTGATGTCGAGCTTGGCATCGAGCTCCTCGTCGCCGGAAATCAGGCAGACCCGATCGTTCACCTCGATCGCGGCCCGTTCGAGAAACAGCGTGTCGGCCCGCATCGGGTTTTCAAGGGCGATGCGGAGGCCGGGTCCAGGACGAACACCCAGCATCACCGCGGTCTCGCCGCCCTGCAGATGCAGGTCGAGCAGCGCCACCTTCGCCTTGGTGGTTTCGGCCAGTTGCAGCGCGAGGTTGATCGCGACGCTGGTCGCGCCGGCGCCGCCCTGCGCGCCACAGATCGACACCACGTGCCCGCCGCGGTCATTCTGGGCCGGCGCGGCGTCGCCGATCAGCTTGGGACGCAGCTGGTCGAGCACCATATCCCTGGTGATCGGCGTCGGCAGGTATTCAGTGAGGCCGATCTCCATCAGTTCGCGGTAGAAGATGATCTCCCTGTTGTCACCGATCAGGGCCACCTTCACATCGGGCGGACAGACACTGGCGAGGCGTTCCAGTTCGGTGAAGGGATCGTCGATGCCGCTGATGTCGGTCACCAGCGCGTACAGATCGGTGTCGGTCTCGAGCATGCGTGTCGCATGACGGATGGTACCGCGCCGGATCACCAGGTTGCTGCCGTCGAGACCCTTGCGGAGGGCTGCCGCACTCAGCTCGTCATTGACGAAGCAGACGATGCGGTTGCGCGCGACAAGAGACGTCGTCTCTTCGGGTTGTTCCACCACTGCCATGTTCGCACTCATCAACGTTTCTCCGATCCCTTGCCGACGTCACTCGCTGCCGCTGTAGTCTGACGATCGAGTTCGGACGGCACGTCGCAGCCCGCGCGGGCGTCGTCGTCAAGATCCTGTCTCCTGACCGAGTATTGCTTGACCTCGCTGCCGGTATAGATCGCGACCGTCGTGCTCTGGCCGGCAATCGCACTCTGGCGCGCCAGCTCCGGCGATACGTCGCAGCTGGACGTTACGCTTGTGTCGGCCTTGCCCCACTGCTCGGCCGCAGCGCGGATGACGAGCGACAGCGTTCCGAGCTGCTTTGCGACGGCCACCTTCTTGACCTGATCCGGCTTGAGCTCCAGTGACACGGTCTGCGCCGTCTTGCCCGGGACGGCATTGGTGATCGGACGGCCGCCTTGCGCAATCTCCTGGTCGATCGCGATCACGCGCACATTGGACAGAACGGTTTCGCTGACGGCTCGCTTCACCGGCGCGGCCTTCTCGAACACCTGGGTCAGCACCACGTCGACATTGTCGCCCGGCCTGATCAGACCGGACACACCGGTCTCCTCGTCGACCTTGATGCTGATGGCGCGGCTGTCCGGCGCCAGGACGCTGGCAAGGAAGCCGCGATCCTTCGGACGCAGGATGTCGTCCAGTGTAATCGCGCTGCCGGCTTCGACGAACTTGCGAACCAGCGAACCGGGCAACCCGGCCCTGGAGTCAGGCGTTTCGAGGATCGCCCCCGCGGGAACACGGTTCGGTGCTGTCTGGCGCACCGCGAAATCTTCGTCCCGCGCCAGCGTTCCCTTCGAAAGCGGGCGGGTCGCGACAAAGTAGCCGACCGTCGCGGCCGCAGGCGCAGGCTTCTCTTCGACTGCCTGCGCAACAACCGGATCTGCGGGTCGGTTCATGCTGTAGGCGATCATTCCAAGCGCCGTAGCCGCAAGCAGCAGCACCATGATGATCGAGACGCGGAGAGCGGACGACATGTCAAATTCCTTTGCTCAAAATGGCCCAGATACCGCCGCATGCGATGGCGACCCCGTAGGGAAGCGGTGCATGTCGCAAATGACGCCAGCGCTCGACCGCGTAGACCCGGCGCATCAGCGATGATCCGGCGGGCGCCAGCCTCGGTTGGGGCAGGCGGCGCATCATCAGATGCACCGCGGCCAGAACGCCGCCGGCCAGTGCAGTTGCCGTCAACAGTTCAATCACGCCGGTCAGCGGCAGACCGATCGCCAGGGCAACCAGCAACTTGACGTCGCCACCGCCGATCGCTCCCCGCAGGTAGATCACGAAGAGCACCAGGAACAGGATTGCGGCAACGATCAGCGACTGGCCGATCTGCATCGGACTGGCCAATTGGCCGACGATCCCAAGGAACGCCAGCGCCAGACAAATTTCGTTTCGGATCAACCGTGTCGCGATATCGATCGTTGCGACATACAACAACAATGCGATTTCCAGACACAAGGTCGTGGACGCAATCCAATTCATGAAATAATCGCCTTAGAAAAATGGCGGGGGGCACAAAATAATGCCCCCCTCCGGAGCGCCGTCCCTCTGGACTTAGGCGCTAACCGCGTTGGCAACCGCGGTGCCGATCGAAGTGAGCGAGGTGGTCAGAACACTGCCAATGCCACTCGCGGTACCCGTACCGAACGCTGCGGAAACGGCGGCGACGATACAGGCGGCGACGATCACGTACTCGAACGACACAACGCCGTCCTTGTCCGTGCGCAGACGCCTCAATACTTCTGTGACCTTGATGTATGACTGCAACATAGGAGTAAGCCTCCTTAAGGCTCGCGCACATCGCAATCCGGTTGACCGCTGTTGACAGACGGAATCTGCCAACAGCATTCAACATCCGGAGTTAAGCGGAGACTGCGGTGGCGACCTTGCTGGCGATCGTGGTGATCGAGGCGTTCAGAACCGAGCCGATACCGCTGGCGGTACCCGTACCGAACGCAGCAGAGACGGCGGCCACGATGCAAGCGGCGACGATCACGTACTCGAACGACACAACGCCGTCCTTGTCCGAGCGGAGACGCTTGAAGGCTTCGGTGGTCTGGATGTACAGCTTCAACATAGGAAAATATCCCTTTTACGATGAAATTTACGCAATACGTTGGCGGGGGGCAAAATCCGGGTGCCAACTAGCATTTTCTTATAATGCGTCGCGAGAAAACTGTCGATTGGTAATCGTTTATTAACCCTACCGGCGTAGCGGCGCACACCTTCTCCTCGGCGAGGCGCTCCGACAACGATGCACGAAACCCCTTAAATTGTAGGACTTTCGACATTTCACACTATTTCAACTTCGCTGCTCCGTGCGAATACGGTGACAGCGTCGGACGTGACGCTGTCACGACAACGACCTCGGAGGTGACGGTGTCACGATCCGGTTCCATTCCCCCCGATAGCCGTTTGCAGGATTGCTCGTTTCAGTAGCAGGTCCCCGAATCCCCTCCGAGCCGGCCGCAACTCTCCCCATTGGATTGCCGCCACTGCGTGACGGCCAGCGGCGGCTTGCTGGCGTCCGCGGGCGCGGCCGATAGCCTGCTGCGCTCCTCTTCGAGGAGCTGCGAATGCAGCTTCTGGATCTGGATGTTGCGCTCGAGCAGGGACATCGTTCTTGTCTGAACCTGCTCGGCCAGCGCCTTGCGCAGGGCGTTCTCCCGGTCGAGCAGTTCGGGAAACGGCAGCAGCGGACGGACGAGGTCGGTCGCCTTGATCACGCAAGACGCCCGCGCCACGGCTTGCGCGATCTGATCCGGAAACGCGCTCCGACATTCCGCGAGCGCGCCGCTCAGGTTGACCGTTGCCGCCGTCGGTGTCGGTACCGGTATCGCCTCCGGTATCGTTGTCACCGCTGGTGCCGGCTCTGTGGGCGCTGTTGCCGTCTCCGTTGTTGGCTCCGCTACCGGCCCCGCCTCCTTTTCGATGACCTGGCGAGGGGCGCCGCAACAGGACAGCAGGATGCAGAGCGAAGCCACGAGTGTGCACCGAAAGGAGCCCCTTAGAGCTTGCAGGACCCTTGACCAGGTCACCCCACGTGTCATGGGCTCAGCTGGTGACGCCGAGCGCAACCGTCAGCCCGCTCAGCGCAACCACGAGAACGCAACCACTCCGCGTTGCCACGCCGGCGCCCCACGCCAAGCCATGTCGCGGCTGAGCCGCGAGCTGTGAACTGGCAGCCGCCACCCTGCCCCCGATCCAGCTCAATCATCGCAAACCCATGTCGCGGTCATTTCTGTCGGAACGAATGGTTGAACGACATGATGAGCGGCCCGACGATATACTCGAATGCGGTACGCTGGACGGTCGGGATCATGACGGTGGCCGGCATGCCTGGATAGAGGTGGATATTGGGCATGCTTGCGAGTTCGCTCTCATCGATCCGGACGAAGGCGACGTAATACGGATTGTTGGTCTTCGGGTCGGTAAGACGATCGGCCGAGACTTGTGTGACATCACCATGGATGATCGGCACGATTCGCTGCTTGTAGGCCGTCAGATGAACCTCGGCTCGCATGTTCGGGCGCACATCGCTGATGTCCTCGACCGCGATCTGCGCCTCGATTGTCAGGAGATCCTGATCAGGAACGATATCCAGGATCTTGTCGCCTCGCTGAATGACGCCGCCAACCGAGAATACCGAGAGGCCAACGACCCGGCCCGCGTAAGGAGCCCGGATTTCCATACGCCCGAGCACGGCCTTGGCGTTCATCGTCTTCGGGATCACCTCAAGGATCTTTGCCTGGGTATCGCGCAAATCCCTGGTGACGTCGGTCATGCGATCATTGTCGAGCTGCGCGATCTGTTGATCTTGTTCGGCAATCGCCTGGCGTGCTTTGGCAATGCTGGCGTTGGCGTCCGCGATCTGCCCCTCGAGACCAAATGCGGAGCGTTCAAGCTGCAGAATTCGCGGGCGTGCGATCAATCCACGCGCGACCAGTGGCGCGATGTCCTTGGCTTCCGCACGGACCGACGTGATCTGGTCGGTAAACGACTTGACCTGGGCTTCGGCGCCGGTGATCTGCGATCCAAGCTGGTTGATCTTTTCCCGGATGACGCTGCGCTGGCCCTCAAGGGCGGACCTGCGGCTTTCAAACTGGCTGACCTGCCCGTTCCAGACGCTCTTCAGATAGGGGTCGCCGGCACGCGCATTGAGGTCGTCAGGCATCGAGAGCGTCGAACCGTGATCGAGCTCCGTGAGCAGGCGTACCTCAGTGGCCCGCAGCACGAGATATTGTTGGGAAAGCACATCGTACTCGGCCCGCGCCTGGGTCTCGTCAAGGACGATCAGCGTATCGCCAACGTGGACCTTGTCGCCCTCCTTGACGCGCAGCTCCTTGACGATGCCGCCATCGAGATGTTGTACGCTCTTGCGGTTGCCGTCGACCTTCACGACGGCGTTGCCGACGACCGCACCATTCAGCGGCGCGGTCACGGCCCATGTGCCGATGCCACCGAAAAAGACCGCAATGATGATCCAGCCGACCAGCGCGACCCCGCGGATGGAATCGCTCGGCGCAGAATCAGCAAGCTTTCTCGGAGGCGCTGGCGCCGCGGGAGCTCCCTGAACGTTGACATCCAAGATGGCCATGAGCTGCCCTTCAAATCGCCTTACCCTGGACCGCAGGGACCGGCACAGGACGCGTTAGACGCGCCAGGATCTCGGCTCGGGGACCGAACATCTCGGCGACGCCATCTCTCAGCACCAGGATCTTGTCCACAACCCCGATCGTGGCCGGCCGGTGAGACACGATGACAACCGATGTTCCCAGCTTCTTGAGCTGCAAGACACAGTCCGCAAGCGCCGCGTCCCCGTCCGCATCCAGGTTCGAACTTGGTTCGTCGAGCACCACGACGCTGGGATTTCCGAACACTGCGCGCGCCAGCCCAATCCGCTGGCGGTACCCACCCGAGAGGATCGATCCACCGTCGCCGACCTGCGTGTCATAGCCCTCGGGCAAATGCAGGATCATCTCATGCACGCCGGCCATTTGCGCCGCACGGATCGTCTCCCGATCCTGGCCTTCATGAAAGCGGCTGATGTTGGCGGCGATCGTATCCGCGAACAGCTCGATATCCTGCGGCAGGTAACCGATATGCTCGCCCAGCGAGGTTTTGACCCAGCTGGAGACCTCAGCGTCATCGATACGCACCGCGCCGGCAGTCGGCAGCAGGACGCCCACCAAATGCCGCGATAGCGTCGACTTGCCCGCACCCGACGGCCCGATAATGCCAAGCACCTCGCCCGGCTCGATCGCAAAGGTCACGCCTTTGAGGATCGGCTTGTTGGACCTTGGGGGGACAAAGGTCACGCCCTCGACCGACAATCTCCCTGTCGGCCGAGGCAGCGAAAGTCCGGGACCTTGGGCAGGACTGGCCGACAACAGGTCCCGGATCCGCAGAAAAGCGGCTCGTGCCGACACCAGATTGCGCCACGAGCCGACGAGCTGCTCCACCGGCTGCAGGGTGCGTCCCAACAAGATGCTGGCTGCAAACATCGAACCGGCGGTGGTCATCCGCTCGATGACGAGATAGGCGCCAAGGCCGAGGATCAGGGATTGCATCGCGAGCCTGAGAAAGCGGATCAGGCTCTGCATCGTTGCCGCGCGATCGCTCGCCACGACCTGTCGCTCGAGCATCCTGTCGCGATCGCGACGCCAACGCTGCAGCAGACCATCGGTCATGCCCATCGCGCGCACGACCTCGGTGTTTCGCAGACTCATCTCGGTAAAGCTATAGTTGCGCGCGGAGCTTTCGCCAGCCTCCATCAGGGGCAGCTTCACTCGCCATTCGTTGAGTACCGCCATCAGGATAAGCAAGCACGTGCAACCGAGCGCAAAAGCGCCAAGGAACGGGTGCAGCACGAAGATAACGGCAATGTAGATCGGTGCCCACGGCAAGTCGAAGACCGCGTTGATGCCGGGGCCGGTGATAAACTGCCTGAACGTATCGAGATCGCGGAGCAACTGGCTGCGCGCGCCGCCGGCATTGGCAGACCGATCAATGATCGCCGTCATGACGCGCGCGGCGACTTTCTGATCGAGCCGGACGCTCGCTCGGGTCAGCACGCGGGCACGGACGGCGTCCAGTCCGGCGAGCGCCATAAATGCCAGCAAGAGGGCTATCGTCAGCATCAGCAACGTGGTCTCGCTGGCGCTCGAGATCACACGATCGTAGATCTGCAGCATGTAGAGCGGGCCCGCCAGGTACAACAGGTTGATGGCGAGGCTGAACATACCGGCCGTCGCGAAATATCCCTGGCAAGTCTGCAGCAGGCGCCCAAGTTCGTCCGGCCTCTTGAAATGCGCGCTCACACAATCCGGCGGATCTCCGCCCCTCTAATCAAAATGACCGCCGGACCACCCGGCAAGGCTAAGAACCAATTGGCGACAGCTAAAGTTTTTTTGTAATTCGGCCCGTTGGTTAGCATGGGCATCGCTGGTCGAGAAAGCGATCCATGCTCGAAAGGTAAAGACGCCCGTAGAGCTACGGAGCTTCCCATCGCCGCAGCCTGCCCTCATTCTGCCTTGCGGGCCGATCGTTCGACCAGGTGGGTCGGAGCGCAAAGACGGCGTGCATCCAGCACCTACCCTGACGCGGTCTGCCGTCAGGTCCGGGATCTTTGCCAAAACAGGCACCGCATCGGTTGGATCGATACGGCGCCTGCATCTCTCGCGCTGACCATCGTCAGACCAGGTGCTCCTGGCTCAACGTATGCCAGAAATTGTCCGTGGCATTGGCATGAAGGTTTTCGAACGTGCCGTTGTTATTCCAGGCAACGTTCGCGCCATCCTGACTCACCACCAATTGCCCCTGATTGAACCACGCCAGCGCGTTCGCGATGTCCTGGCCGTTGACCATGATCGGTCCGCTCCCGTCCGCGGGGAAGACGGCCTTGTCGGATCCCCACGTTCCATTCCAGCTGCCGCCCCCGGCTCCAAGCACCACCTGGTTCTTGGAGACGGTAGCCTCTGAGTTCGAGAGCACACCGTCAGCGAGAATGCCGCCAGTGTCCTTTAGCCAAGTAATCGCTTCGACAACCAATTTCTGGGGTTCGAGGTCTGCAACGCCATATTTATTCCAGTCGTTGTTGATGTTGAGCTGCGTCGCGATCAGCTGGGCCAGCATGATAGCCCGCGGATCGCCGAGCTTGGCGGATGACTCGAGCGACTGCGCAAGCTTGAGATCGATCGTCAGATTCACGCCGTCGTCGGCGTTACCGTCGTGGTCGATATCTCCCAGTATCAGCAGGTTGTTCTTGTTCGGGTTAGCCTCGGCCCCAACGTCTGAAGAACTTGTCGTCTTTCCGAGACCGTCCTTGCCATCCCAGGCGTCAGTGTGAGACCCCCAATAGCCTTGGGTCAAAGTATAGGCCGGCTTGAACAGATAATTCGCGAAGTCGAGCCCGGTCTCGTCATGGCCTGACGTTCCAACGATGGTGTAACCGTCCTGTCCAACGGTCTGCACATAGCCGCTCGGTAACACCTCGTAGACCGTCTTGCCCGCATAGCCGGGACCGAGATCATGGAACGACCATGTGCCATCGGCGGCTGTCGTCGTCCATTGATCGCCCTCGCCGGAATCCCATACGCCATTGTGGTTGGAGTCGGTCCAATTGAAGACCTTGTTGTCGTTCAGGTCGATGTAGATCTTGATCTTACCAAGCCCGACATCGTCTGCCGTGATCCCGTCACCGGTCTTGTCGAGGTACTTCGTGCCGGAGATGTCGAACTTCTCGAAGTTCGCGAAATTCAGGCCGGTCTGGTCGGTGCCCGAGGTCCCGGTGATGCTGTAACCGGCCGTGCCAACCGTCTGTACATAGCCGTCGGGCAGCACCTCGTAGACCTGCTTGCCGGCATAGTGGTAGTCCAGCCCCGTGAACGACCAGTTGCCGCTGGCGTCGGTCGTGGTCTCGTTGGCCGCGCCGTCGTCGTCCTGAAGGTTGCCGTTCACATCGATGAAGATCTTCACGCCCGCCAGCGGCGTGTCGTCATTGGTGATGCCGTTGCCGGTGACGTCGGTGTACTTCGTCCCCGAGATGTCGAACTTCTCGAAGTTCGCGAAATTCAGGCCGGTCTGGTCGGTGCCCGAGGTCCCGGTGATGCTGTAACCGGCCGTGCCAACCGTCTGTACATAGCCGTCGGGCAGCACCTCGTAGACCTGCTTGCCGGCATAGTGGTAGTCCAGCCCCGTGAACGACCAGTTGCCGCTGGCGTCGGTCGTGGTCTCGTTGGCCGCGCCGTCGTCGTCCTGAAGGTTGCCGTTCACATCGATGAAGATCTTCACGCCCGCCAGCGGCGTGTCGTCATTGGTGATGCCGTTGCCGGTGACGTCGGTGTACTTCGTGCCGGAGATGCTGAAGTTGTGGAAGTTGATGAAGTTGAGACCTGATTGCGTGCCATTGGCGGCCACGGTCACGGTAAATTCGTCGGGACTCAGCGGTGAGAGCTGGGTCCATCCCGACGGGAGATCTTCGCGGATCGTGTAAGTCCCTGCAGCGAGCCCCGTGAACGAAAAATTGCCGTTGGCATCTGTTGTCGTCGAGACTTCACCAGCGTCCAGTTGGTTGTTGTCGTTCCCGTCGATATAGATCGTCCAGCCGGCAAGATGCGTCTGGTCGCCGGTGGTCTGCAGGCTGCCGTCGGCGTCGACCAGCTTGGACCCTGAAATTGTCGCGGTTCCCGTATTGATCTTCGCGACGCTCCATTCTTCGAACGTGCTGTCCTGCACATAGCTAATGCCGTCGACTGTGCCCTGATAACCAAACGCCGAATACAACAGCACCTTCGACGTCGCGTCCGCCCCTGCGGCGGTGAAGTCAGAATTCGGGATCAACACCCGGTAATTGGTCTGGCCGTTGCCTGCATTCAGATCCTTGAGAGCTATCCATCTGTCGGCGCCCGCATCGAGATCGTAAACGAGGGTGCCGCCAGTCACCCCGGTCGAGGCCGTGCCGTCCTGTTGAAGCGGCCGGTCCACGCTCGAGACGGTCGCGAGGCCCGCACCACCGATGTAAACCTGAAGCGAATCCAGCGAAATATAGGCCTGGGCGTTGTCGCCATTGCCCGCTTCACCGAGATCCAGACGGAATTCCCGATATTGGATGCCGCCGACCGTCACGATCGGCACGTCGCTCAACGAAAGCGAGTGCGTGAAGGTCAGATTGTCGATGTCGTCCAGCGGCGCTTTCGGCGGGGTCCGATAGTCGGTGTTGAACCCCTCCTCCGTTGTTGACGAACCGTCAGTGTCATTCGGTGCGCCATTGATGCGAACGAAGGCGGTCACCGAGCCGCTGCCGGTGCCGCTACCTGTCACTTCCTGGAAGATCGCGGTGCCGACGTTCCCCTGGGAGCCGGCTGTCGTCAAAGTAAGCGCTGCAGGGTTCGCGTTCGGGGTGGCGAATTGGACGACGGGCGTATTGCCATTACCGGCATCCGTGAAAGTGGTCGTCGCAAGCAACCCCGCGGTCTGGTCCATCGCGCTGAGCACGAACGACTCTCCGGCCGCGTCCTGGCCGACCGCCCACGTCGTCTGGATCACCCCGTTTGCGACCCCATCGAGGTCCCCTGCTCCACCATCGGTCACCGTCCAGGGCTGGCTCGTGCCGGAGACGTCCTTGCCGAGCGTGTCGCTCACATTGAAGGTGACGGTGTCTCCGATTCCGATTTTCGCTGTGAAGTATGCGGTCGAACCTGGCGCGTAGTCGGGAAGATCTGTTGCAACCGAGAAGTTGGCGAGATCGGTGCCAAGAAGAGTCGAGTCATCGACGAGCACAAATGCGTTGGTGCTTGGGTCGTATTTGTAGACTGACATGACCAAAATCCTTTTGATACCAACACGACAATCCCGGGCACGTGTCGGCCGTAATCGGCTCGTTATCGGTGAGGGCGAAAAGTCCTATTGAGACGACAAAACAGACGTGCCGCCTTGCGTCACGCCTGTCGGTAGCAACAAACTGTCTAGGCAATCAGGACGCAAAACCGTCCTTCCTCTATGGCGAAAAGTTCGGCGACAATCGGCATCTGCAAAAGCACAAGAAAATCGCGTCGGCGCAAAATGGCACCGACACGGTGAAGTTGATTTTAGGTGTATTTCTGTTGGTGACGCAATAGTAACCATCTGTGGCCGCCCAATGTGGCCGCCCAGCACTGCTGCGGTGCACAATTCCCAGCACTGTCCCCGGCGGCGGCTTCCCTCTCCTGGTCTGCGGCATCATCGATCGCAAATGGCCGCCCCGAACGCGCTTCGCCGGCGCGAACTGCCGCATCCTTGGTCAACGACGACCGTTGCGGTTTGCCGGTCGCGTCCAGCCGCGCGCTTCGCGCTTATCAACAGGCGCACGACTGGTACGGCATGGGCCCGTGGTGGCGAAAATTTCCGCTTCTTCCCGGCCAAGCCCTTGCTCTAGGATTAGCCATTTCAGCTAGGGTGCTCACCCACGATGCGCCCGTGGAATTTCAGAACCACAGCATACAGTGACTGATCCGGGCGTCATGGGGATTTGAGATGGCCGATCGCATTGCACTTTTCATCGATGGCGCGAATCTTCACACCACGGTCAAGAACCTCGGTTTTGAAATCGATTTCCGGCGACTGCTCTCGGAGTTCGGCAAGCATGGACAGATCGTCCGCGCCTACTTCTACACAGTCGTGAGAGACGACGACGAGTTCAGCAGCCTTCGGCCGCTGGTGGATTGGCTCGATTACAACGGATATGCGGTCAGGAGAAAGTTAGCCAAAACGCACGATGACGGCGAAGGGCGGCGGCGAATGAAGCGCAGCATCGGCATCGAGCTCGCGGTCGACGCATTGGAAATCGCGCACCGCATCGACCACGCGTACCTGTTCTCTGGCGACGGTGATTTGCGCGCGGTTGTCGAAGCCGTCAGGCGGGCTGGTGTCCGCGTGACGGTCGTTTCCAGCATCCGAACGAAGCCTCCCATGATCGCCGATGAGCTTCGCAGGCAAGCTGACGTCTTCCTCGAACTCGAAAGCCTCAGGGCATCGATCGAACGTCCAGCGCACCCGATCGCACCCGAGTGAAATCGCGGGCGCCTCTTCCTGCGAGGAAGCAAAGCAGCTCTGCTTGTCCGTAAATCACCGAGTTGCGCGAGTCGGGCGCTGACATCACTATCCCCCAAACAACGAAACAGAGGGTAACGCCCATGTGGAGGTCGGTCGGCTGCCTATTGCTGCTCTTGGCGGCGACGAGCGCTGCGATCGCCGAACCTTCCCGGTTCACCTGCGACGCGCCGCGGGGCAAACGGGTCGAGCTCGGCCCGTCAGGCAAAGGTGGTGACGCCCAGTGGATCGATGACGATCTCGATACGGTCCGGCCCGCCGTCGTGATCGATGGCGACACCCTCACGGTCACCTGGGGGACATCCGACGCGGCAGGAGGCAAGGGAGGAGCCAAGCTCACGACCTACGTCTTTGCGGCCGCCCGCCGTACCGCCGCGTCGATCTTTGCGACCCGCACGGACGACACCACGGCCGAGATCTTCCGGTTCTATTTTGGCGACAAGTCGCTCTACAAACTAACGAGCCGCCTGGGAGGCCCCTCCGCGGACACCAAGGCCGCGCCCTTCGTTGCAACCTACCTGGCGACCTGTCGTCAGCAGTAGCCGGCTGCCCAACCTTAAGATGGGCTTAACTGATCTTTCATGTTCCGGTCCCCGGTGTTGCGGCTCGGCACCAGTTCGCGCGATCACAGAACATCATATAAATCACTGAATTTTAATAAAAATGTTTAGATTTGCGCGCACTGGACCTCGGATGGTTCGGCCCCCACTTAGGGCGCCTGTGTGGCTGAAATGTCATAGGTCGCGGAACTGTCCTTTGTTACCCTTTGGAGGATTCTACATAATATTTTTGTGAGTAGGGGCTGAGATTATGAAGTCGGCATACACGGTCATAGCGTGCCTATGTCTGGCGGCAACGCCAGCATGTGCCGAGGTTTTTTCTATTAATGATGCACTACGGCAGGCCATGCAGACCAACCCGGGTATCGGCGAGGCTTCGGCGAACCGGCGGGCGACGGAAAGCGAGCTGCGGCAAACCCAAAGCACACTGCTGCCGCAGGTGCGCATTGACGCCAGCTACGGCCCGGAAAAATTCGATCAATCGCCAGGCTTCATCACCCCGAACATTCAGTCGGCGCCGACCGTGGGCTCAGGACCATGGCGCAATGGCAGCCAGGAATCAGTCGTGGTGCGCCAGCTGCTGTGGGACGGTTTTTCGTCGATCTATGACGTCTGGCGCCAGACCGCGCGGGTCAATGCCGCTGCCTCCCGCGTCAAGGAGAGAACCGAGCTGCTGGCCCTCGACGCCGCCGAAGGCTACATGGACGTCGTCCGCTACATCCGGTTGGTCAGCCTCGCCCAGCAGAACGTCGCCAACCACGAGAAGATCTTTGCAAACGTGAACTCCCGCTTCTCGGGTGGCCGGGCCGGCGAAGGCGACCTGGAGCAAGCGCGGGAGCGCGTCGAAGCTGCCCGTGCGGCACTCGCCGAATTCCAGCGCAGCCTCGATGACGCCCGGGCAAAGTACCGCAAGGTTGTTGGCCTTGAGCCGATCAATGTTCGCTTCCCCGCCCCTCTCGCAGGATTGCCGCACAGCCGCGACGAAGCGCTGGCGACCACCCTCCGATTCAATTCGACGATCGCGGCGGCCCAGTCCGACGCCGACGCCGCCAAGCATGCGTTCAAGGCCACGGACGGCACATTCGGCCCGAAATTCTATCTAGAGGGACGAGCAACCCATTACGACAACTCCTACCCCTACGTGGCGACCCCAGGAACTCCCTCCATTACGCATGAGGACTACAGCGGCAAGGTCGTCATGTCGTGGGACATCTTCCGCGGCGGCCAGGATGCCTGGAACAGGTCAGAGAAGGCCGAGCGCTATACCGAAGCCACCATGCGCCACGCCCGCCTGCAGCGCGACGCGTATGAGTCGATCGACAAGGCGTGGAATGCCCGTACAATTACGGCTACCCGCATCGGTGCTCTGACCCGTGAGCTGGAAGCAGCCAGGAAGACCATCACGGCGTTCCAGAAGGAATATGAACTCGGCCAGCGTTCGCTGATCGATCTCCTGAACGCGCAGAACCAGTTCTTCAACGCATCGGTCTCGCTCACCTCCGCCCGCAGCGTCGTCGTTTTCGCCGACTACCAGCTGCTGGCCGCGATGGGGACCCTGATCGAGTACCTGAAGGCTCCGCCGCCGGTCGATGCTGCGCCGACGGACATGCTTTCGATTGGCCTGCCCCGCTACTCGTTCCCGACTCTTCGCGTGAACCTCCCGCAAACCGGGTCTGAGCCGCTGCACGTCGCCGTTCCGGCGCCTGTCGCCCGTCCTGCCAAGACCTATGCGGCAACCCAGCCGAAGGACGTTGGCTTTGCGGACCGTTTCACCGGTGCGACGACGACCGCAGCGGTGCCCGGTTCAACGGAATGGATGCAGCAGCAAAAGACCGCTGCGGACGGCCCGAACGTCATTTACGCGGACCCTTCGGTCACGGCGAACGCGAACTCCTACGCGTCGACCAAGCCCCACTGGCTGCTGTCGGCCTTCCCGAGTTCCGCTCGGTAGCGACCGCCAACAAGCTCAGGACAGGACTGCCGGAAGGGCCCCAAGTCGGGGCCCTTTCGATTCCTTATTAATCGTTAAGATAAGTTTCGCTGAATTTGTTCGCTGTTTGTTGTAGTCTGCCCGAAATCTAATGCGATTGCTGCATTTCCATTTTGCTCGTCGAGGTTTCAGTTGTTGTTTCGAACCCCCAGCGCGGCGGCCGACGCCGTCCGCCCCTCGCCTGATATCTCAACCTCAAAGCCTGCCGCGACAAACAGGCCAAGCGCGCTGGGCGACGATCCCCTCACCGCGTCGTTGACTTACCTCGCCGCCCATCACGGCCGCGCGGTGAGCCGCGAAGCTCTGCTCGGCGGACTTCCGATCACGGACGGACGCTTGTCCGTATCGCTCTACGACCGCGCGGCCAGGCGCGCCGGTCTGGAGACCGAGGCCGTCAAGCGCGACATTTCAGACATTCCCGCGCTGGTCCTGCCGGCCGTCCTCGTTATGAAGAACGGCTCTGCGCTGATCCTTCTGGGCGTGGACCCGGCGAACAAGTCGATCAAGGTCGTTGATCCGGCGACGCCGAACAGCCCGCGCGTCGCCGACATCGCCTCGCTCGCTACGGACTATACCGGCTATGCGTTCCTGGTGAGAAGCGCGCCGCAGGCCGATGCGCGCGCCGCCGCCGCAGGCGACATCCCCAAGAGCCACTGGTTCTGGTCGGTGGTGAAGACGCATTGGCGCAGCTACGGGCACATCGCGGTCGCGGCTTTTCTGACCAACATCCTCGCGCTCGCGACGCCGCTGTTCACGATGAGCGTCTATGACCGCGTCATCCCCAACGGGGCAATCCCCTCCCTGATCGCGCTCTCGATCGGCATGGGGCTCGGCATCGTGTTCGATTTCATCTTCCGCATGGTCCGCAGTCGCATGATCGACGTGACCGGCAAGACCATCGACGTCGTGCTGGCCGCAAACATCTTCGAGCACGTGATGTCGGTGAAGATGGCGCAGCGGCCGACTTCGGTTGGCATCCTGGCCAATCAGCTCCGCGACTTCGACTCGGTGCGCGAGTTCTTCACCTCCGGAAGCGTGGTTTCGGCGACCGACCTGCTGTTCGCCATCCTCTTCGTCGGGGTGCTGTTCCTCATCGCCGGACCGCTGGCCTGGATCCCGCTGATCATGCTGCCGCTGGTCATGCTGATCGGCTTCCTGCTGCAACGCCCGCTCGATCGCGCCATCAAGCGGCTGCAGGCCGAATCCGCCGCCCGGCACGGCGTGCTGGTCGAGTCGCTGTCCGGCCTCGAAACCGTCCGGGCGACCGGCGCCGAGGCCCGCATGCAGACCTTGTGGGAACGCTCGGTTGCCGCGACCGCCCGATCCGGCGAGGACGTTCACTTCTGGTCGTCGATGTCGCTGACGAGCGCGAGCACGGCCCAGCAGATCACGAGCCTGCTCCTCGTCATCGTCGGCATTTTCCTGATCCTCGACGGCAAGCTGAGCGTCGGCGCGCTGGTCGCCGCCAACATGCTCGCCGGGCGCGTTCTGGCGCCGATCGCCGGGATCGCCTCGGTGATCACCAAGGGTACGCAGACGATCACGGCCCTCAAGGCGATCGATCGCATCATGTCGATCGAGCGGGAACGCTCGCCGACCCGGTCCTATGTCGCAAGGCGAATCGAAGACGGCAAGGTCGCCTTCGAGAACGTGTCGTTCGCCTACCCCAACGCGCCGGGTAACGCGCTCGAAAAGGTCAGCTTCAAGATCGAGGGCGGAGAAAGGGTCGGCATCATCGGTAGGGTCGGCTCTGGCAAGACCACGGTCGGCAGGTTGCTGCTCGGATTTTACGAGCCGAAGGAAGGCCGCATCCTGGTCGATGGCGTCGACTCGCGCCAATACGACCCCTCGGACCTGCGCGCCGGCATCGGCTTTGCGATGCAGGATACCGACCTGTTCTTCGGCAAGCTGCGCGACAACATCGCCCTTGGCAAACCGGAAGCGACCGACGAGGAAGTCCTGCTTGCCGCGCGGCTTTCGGGCGTCGAAAGCTTCATCGCCGGTCACCCGATGGGCTATGACATGCCCATCTCGGAAGGCGGCCGCAGCCTGTCGGGCGGCCAGAAGCAGGCCATCGGACTCGCGCGCGTTCTGATCCGCAAGCCTCGCGTCCTCTTTCTCGACGAGCCGACGGCGCACTTCGATATTCGCAGCGAACAGGAATTCCTTGAGCGGCTCAAGAGCCTCAATGATGATCGCATGACCATCATCATCTCGACCCATCGCCTGTCATTGCTGAACATGGTCGATCGCTTGCTGCTGTTCGACAATGGCCGCCTGGTTGCCGACGGCCCGCGCGACAAGGTGCTCGCTTTGCTCCAGGGCCGGCCGGCGTCCGCGGCCCCGTCGCCGGAGAATACGATTCAGCCGAAGTCCGCATAACGAGCAAATACATTATGGCGTCTTCCGATTTCACATTTGCAAACGATATCCGGTCCGCGGCGCTGCTGCGCACGCCGCGCACCTCCCGCATGCTGCTGTGGACGTCGTGCGCGCTGCTTGCGACGTTCTTGATCTGGGCTCATTTTGCCGTGCTGGACGAGGTCAAGCGCGGCAGCGGCCGCGTCGTGCCGTCGCGGCAGATGCAGGTGGTTCAATCGCTCGAAGGCGGCATCGTCGGCGACATCCTGATCCGGGAAGGCGACATCGTTCAGCAGGGCCAGTCCCTGATGCGGATCGATGATACGAAATTCGCTTCCGAGTTCGGCGAAATCCGCGAGCGCCGTGCGGCGATGGCGGCGCGGGTGGCCCGTCTCGACGCCGAGGCGCGCGGCCGAGCCGAGATCACCTTCCCGGACGATCTCGACAAGATGGTTCCCGCCGCCGTCGCGACCGAGACCAGCGTGTTCAAGATGCGGGGTCAGAAGGTCGCGCAGGACATCGACGTCCTCAACCAGCAGGTCACTCGCCTCACCGGCTCCCTCAAGCTCCTCGAGCGCGAGCAGACCCTGACGCGCAGGCTGTATGAGCAGAAGGTGGTGCCCGAGATCGAGATGCTGCGACTTGATCGGCAGGCAACCGAGATGAAGGGACAGCTGGCCGAAGCGCAGTCGAAGATCGCGAACATCACCGCGTCGTTCCGTTCACAGGCCGACGAGGACCTGGCCAAATCGCGTGCCGACCTCGCCGTGCTCGACGAGAATATCAAGTCCGCCCAGGACCGGGTGCGCCGCACGGATCTGAAGGCGCCGGTCCACGGCATCGTCAACAAACTGAACATCAGCACCATCGGTGCCGTCGTACAGTCGGGCGCCAACCTGATGGACATCGTGCCGCTGGACGACACGCTGCTGGTGGAAGGCCGGATTCGTCCGCAGGACATCGCGTTTATCCGTCCCGACCAGGACGCGGTGGTGAAGATCAGCGCCTATGATTCCTCGGTCTACGGATCGCTGAAGGGCAAGGTCGAACGCATCAGCGCCGACACCATCGTCGACGACAAGGCGGAAAAGACCGAACGCCAGGAGACCTTCTACCGGGTCATGGTGCGTACCGATAAGAACCATCTCGGCACCGAACAGCATCCGCTGCCGATCATTCCGGGCATGGTGACCACGGTCGAGGTCCTGACCGGCGAGAAGTCCGTGCTGGACTACATCGTGAAGCCCGCCCGCCTGCTGCGTGACGAGGCCCTGCGCGAACGCTGATCGGGACCACGGATTCCATGGTTAACCGATCGTGACCTCGGTTCGTTCAATTTCGAACGAACCGGCAAACCCCGGATTGACCGCCTTTTCGACATTCGAGGCGGCGCCCCCCTCCACTTAACTCCGCTTAAGCGGCCAAGGCGCCAGTTTGCGTCCCGATAACAGCGGGGACGCAGATCGACGCACAGACGTTGACGGTCCCCGACATTGGGGACGTCATATGAAGTCGCTGAAGTTTGCTTCGTCGGCGGTCATGGCCGCGGCCGCACTGACAATCGGTCTTTGCGCAGCGCCTGCCGCGTTTGCCGCGGACGAGCTCTCTCTCGGAAAACCCGCCGGCGAGCTCGCGCCCGCAGCGGACGCCGCGTCGAACCGCCCGCCTGCCACCTTCTTCACCATCGCCGACGTCCTGGCCAAGCTCGACCAGCAGCGCGGCCGTGGTCCGAACGCCATCCGTACCGCCTCGCTCACGCCGCCAAATACCGCGACCGACGCGGTGCCCGCGGCAAAGCCGCTTCCGCCTGTCGGAGCCGAGCCGTTTGGCCTGTTCACCTTCCGCGCACCGGAAAACGGCATGTGGCGCAAATGGCGCGGCCTCGAAACCGATCTCGCAAGGGAGCAGAGCGTTCTCGAGCAATGCCGCGAGAACGCGACCGCCTGCCCGTCGCAGGCCGCGCAATTCCTTCGCCTGATCGGCGCGGTCAAGTCCAAAGCCGGACGCGACCGGCTGGATGAGGCCAACCGCGCCGCCAACCAGGCGATCCGCTATGTTAGCGACTTCGCCCAGCACGGCGAGGCCGACCGCTGGACCGCGCCGCTCGCCACCTTCGCGACCGGCAAGGGCGACTGCGAGGACTATGCGATCGCAAAATACATCGCGCTCAGCGAAGCCGGCTTCCCGCGCGAGGATCTGCGCCTGGTGCTGGGTCGCGATCGCGCCATCCGCCAGGATCATGCCGTGCTGGCGGCGCGCCTGGACGGCCATTGGTTGATCCTGGACAGCCGCCGCTCCGAACTGATTGATGACGGCGAGCTCGGCAACTTCACACCGATGTTCGCGATCAACGACCGCGGCGTGCAGTTGTTTGCGGCACCTTACGCCAAGCGGCTCCCGCTCGGCGATGAACTCGACGCGGCGCCGGCGGCCGCCAATGCGGCGAAGACCGAATGGACCGGCGTGGAAGCGCTGGACGCGGCAAGCCCGCTCTTGGGCTTCCTGCCCGTGCTGATGTGATTGCGCGCGAGAAAGGCGACAATTCAATCAATAAAAATCCGCGGAGAGGTCTCCGCGGATTTTCGATTTTGCTGCGGGCCTGGCCTAGAAAATATGAACGTTCGTAGCCGCCGGCAAGCCGGTGCTCACATGTGCGAGGTCCACCTTGTCGGAGCCTGTGCCATTTGCCGAGTACCAGAGCTCATGGGTCGTATTGTTGAAGAAGAACTTGTTCGTGCTTGCACTTTCGTTCCAGGCGCTGGCGTTGTTTTCGGTCTGGCCGGTGACTGCCGATGACGTGAACTGACCAGCCGTAAGGGCGTTTGAAACGCCCGTCGGCAGGCTCAGACCGGCCACGTCGAGAAGCAGCGTATCACCGCTGTTGAAATCACTGATAATATCGTGGGCGCTGAGATTGAGAACAAACTTGTCGTCCCCACCATTGCCAGTGAGCGTCTCGCTGGTTGGTCCGGCGACAATGACATCATTGCCGGCCGTGCCAAGCAGGGTCGTCGTACCATTGATGTTGATATTGATGGTGCTCGACGCCGTGTCGCCGTCACCGTCAATCGTCGACACGTTGAAGCTCAGATCCTCGGAGACGTTCGTGGTCGACGAAACTCCGACGCCAACCAGGTCGACCTTGCCGCTGCCTGTCACGTCCGTGAACTGGACCGTGTAGAGCTGCAGGCCGGCCGGCGCTGTGGGCGTCGACCATTCGGTGGCGACCGTGGTGTGGGTGGAAGGATCGAAATCACCGGATACCGATGTGATGGAGGCGGCGTGCACTCCGTCCCAATAAGAGACGACGTAATGGATTTCGTCCCCGCCCTTGTAGTTGGAGAACGTATAGTTCGCGACCGATTCGTTTGCCGGCGGATGGAACGCCGCGTTGCCGACCGGACTGGCGATTGCGCCGCTGGTGAAATCGAACAGCAGCTTTTCATTGGGGTCGAAGTTATTGTTGTCGACGCCCCAACCGTTGGTTGATCCGTTCACACCGCCTTGGCTGCCGAGGGAGGTCGAGCCCGAAACAACCGCCAGTTGATCGGTGTTCGAAGAAAGAATCTGCTCTTCCGATGGTCCCGCGCCGAACGAGGATGAACTGCCGACATTCTGGATCGTCGTCTCCGTGAATGGCTGAAGCAATGTGAATAGGTAGTGACCGGTTGTGTCATCCAGAGTCAGCGTGAAGATATTATTCGCTGCCGATGGGGCCGCACCGATATAGGCCGTCAAACTCTGTCCAAATGCGTCGATGGAATAGTGCACGGCCTGGCCATTGAACGTCAGGCCGGCCGGCGCCGTGTTTCCAGTCAAGGTGAAGTCATATGCGCCAAAACCATCGGCGCCGGAGAACACGGGTAGGTTACCTAGCACGGACATTCCCGCGTAATCGGCAATGATTCCATGCTCGATCGTGCCGAAACTCGGGCCGTCGTCGAGGAAGCTGATATGAGTGCTGATGTCGGCGGTGGCCGTCACATGATCGCCATCGGCGTCCGTCAACGTGACCGTTGCGCCGATCTTGCCGGCCGTCATCGTCAGCAGATCGTTCGAACTGGCGGTGCTGTTGTGGTGGAGCGAGAGATAGTCCGCCACATAGAGCTGACCGGTGATCGGATCGATGGCGATCGCGAACGCCGTTTGGCCCGTCAGGCTGGGGTTGGCGGCATCGTTGCCCACAGTACCGATGATCCGGCCGCTGGCATCCAGCGACAGCGCGATCCCTGTGCCGTCCGTCAATGTCAGGCCTGACGCAGCGCTGAGGACGCTCAACGCATAGGTCGTAGACCCCGCGCCGTCAGAGCCGAAGCTGCCGCCGGCCACCGTCAGGATGCTGCTCGCGCCGGTCGAGGCAAAGCTGAGCGCACCGTTGTCAAGTGACGCTGCCGACACATCGGTGTCGACGCCCTTGTTAGCAACCGTGCTGAACAGCGCGGCGACAGTGCTGGCGGCACCGTTGAACGTGATCGCAGTGGAGCCGAGCACGTCGCTCGCGCCGCTGGTGGTCTGCACGCCGGGCGTCTCGTCCACGCCGATCGTAGCTGCACTGACGGTCGCTGTCGGCGCCGTCGGACCGTCGTCGTGGATCGCAAACACCCCGCTGCCGAGGTCGATGCCCTTGGTGACGTGATCGCCGTCGGCGTCGGTCACCGTCTGGTTCAGCAGCAGCGTGTTCGCCGCCGTCGTCAGGCTCGCCAGCT